>CAZJZA010000053.1:0-9948 GCA_964550355.1 uncultured Halobacteriales archaeon | reverse complement strand
GCCCTCCGAAGTGGGCTCGTCGACCACGCCGGGGCCGGTATTTTCAGCTACTTGCCGACCGGCGAGCGAGTGCGGAACAATATCTCCAACGTGGTCCGAGAACACATGAACGAAATTGGTTCCCAGGAAGTCTCCATGCCGGGCTTGCAGTACGCCGACATCTGGCGGAAGAGCGGTCGCTGGGAGGAGTTCGAGGGAGAGATGTTCTCCTTTCAAAATCGCGAGGGCAAGGACATGTGTCTTGCGACGACCCACGAGGAGCCCATGGCCGATCTCGTCCGCGAGGAGGTGCGTTCGAAGAAAAACATGCCCCTGGTCCTCTATCAAATCGGCGAAAAGTATCGTGATGACCACCCGCGAAACGGGCTGCTTCGGACCAAGCAGTTCACGATGAAAGACGCCTACTCCTTTACCACGAACGAGGAGGCCCTCGACGACATCTACCAGGAAATGCGGGCGGCCTACATCGAGATTTTCGACAAGCTCGGCGTCGAGTACGCAATCGTCGATGCCGATCCGAGTTCGATGGGCGGTACGGCCTCCGAAGAGTTCCAGGCTCCGGCCGAAGTCGGATCGGCCGAGATGGCCTACTGCCCGGCCGAGGACTGCCACTACGGGACCCTCGACCTCGACGCCGAGGAGTGCCCGGACTGTGGCGAGGACCTCGTCGTGGGTAACTCGATCGAACTCGGTCACATATTCAAACTCGGGACCCGCTACAGCGACCCCCTCGATCTGACCTTCGACACCGAAACCGGCCAGGAGCAAGTCATCATGGGTTCGTATGGCATCGGCGTCAGTCGGATGATCCCCGCGCTAATCGAGCAGCAAAACGACGAGGACGGGACCATTTGGCCCGACGAAGTCGCGCCGTTCACCTTGAGCGTCGTGCCACTCAACGAAAACGAGGAGATCGTCGAGATGGCAGAAGAGATCCACGAAAAGGCCGGACCGGCTGATGTCCTTTACTTCGACGGTGACACCGCCATCGGCGAGAAGTTCGCCGAGTCCGACCTCATTGGCGTCCCGGCGAAAGTCATTCTTGGGAACACGTACCTCGAAGACGGCGAACTTGAAGTCGAATTTCGCGAGGGTGGCCGGGAGTTTTACGAGCCGGCGGACTTTTTCGAGACGTACGCCTAAATAGCGGTGATCGGAACCTGTCCCCGACATTTATACGGCCGTACGGGGTTGGGAAAAGTAAAATGACCAGGCCCTGTGGGGTTGGGAAAAGCAAAATGACCAGGTCTATAGATTCAGCACTCACTGTTTTGTCTTTGTATCCGGGAGACGTCTGCACGGCTTCGGGTTTCAGGGGAAGTCGAAGATGAAAACGCCCGAGATCCTTGCTGTCGGGAGTGCTGTTCTCGATCGCGTATACACGGTCTCGAATCTGCCGGAACCCGACGGCGGAGCATTCGTCAGGGACTACGAAGAGCGGGGCGGAGGCGTCGCCGCGAACGTCGCCTGTGGGCTTTCGGCATTGGAGTACGACGTGGGAATACTATCCCGCGTAGGACGTGATGACGCTGGGGAGACGATCGTCGATTCGATTCACGAATGGGGTGTCAATACTGAGGGCATAAAGAAGGGAGACGAACCGTCCTCTTATACCATTATTCTCCGGGCTGTAGACGGTGGACGAATGATCATCGCTGGCGGGGATAGCGTTCCCGGGCTTCGACTCCGATCAGCAGGAAAAGAGCGCTTGCAATCTGCGGTGTGTGTCTTCACGAGTGCGTATGCGCCGGAGACAGTCACGAAAGAACTGGTCGGCATGCGTCGTCGAAATGAGATCGAGTGCCTGGCGTTTGACCTCCCCGGCCCGCTTTCGGAACTCGTTGGGCGAGGGACGACACCCAAAACGATTGACAATGCGGCCGCAATCGCCGATCTCTTCGTCTCGAATCGCGTGGCCGTCGACTCGTATCTCGACGCTGACCCAGCCCAGGCTGTTGCGATGATCCCAAAAGCAGGTGCCGACCGGGTTGCGATCACAGCTGGTGCGGACGGCGCGTACCTCGCCGATCAGGATACCGACCCAACCCACGTTGATGCCGAGGATCGGGCGGTCATCGATACCACCGGTGCCGGGGACCAGTTCACGGCGGCGCTGATTCACTCGTGGGTGATCGATGGAAAATCTGCCACGGTCGCCGGCCGAATCGCGGCCTCGGCTGCGGCGCAGAACTGTACCGCCTCTGGACCACGCGGCTCGCTTGCGACACCTTCTGATCTGCCCCAAATAGGGGATTAATTGTGTGCGTTACCGACCAATTCACGAACGCGCTCCTCGTCGACCGGAGCCGTCGTCTTTCCCCCTTCCTTTACGCCGGTTCCGACGATGATACCGTCGGCCAACTGGACCGTCTCCGCGACGTTCGACGCAGTGACGCCGCTTCCGACGAACACCGGCACGGTTTGACCTACCTGATCGCGGATAGCGACCACGGCTTCGAGATGTTCTCGATCCGTTTTTCGGCCGGTCCCGGCTCCGCTCGCGATGATCCCGTCGGCTTGGCCACGCTCGATCAACTCGGCAATCTCTTCTCGAAGTGGCCGTCCAGCGAGTGGGGCCGAGTGTTTCACGTCGATGTCGGCCAGAATCGAGACATTAGCGTCCAGTCGATCCCGGAGCCGGAGGGTTTCTGCGGCCTGCCCTGTGATGAGTCCCTGGTCCGTCACTCGCTGGCCCATGTGAACGTTCACCCGGATGAAGGAAGCGTCGACTGCCGCTGCGATCGACATGGCGGCTTCGGCATCATTTCTGAGGACGTTGACGCCGATCGGGAGATCCGTTTCTCGACTGAGATCGGCGAGCAGGGAGGTCATCGATGCGACGACGTGTTTGGGCACGCTTTCGGCGTAAAACGGAGCGTCCCCGAAGTTTTCGACCAGCAGGCCGTCCACGCCGCCCGCTTCCAGGTGGCGGGCATCTCTCAGCATTGCCTCTCGAACCGCGTGGAGAGAACCGCGATAGTTCGGTGCGTCGGGGAGGCTTTCGAGATGGACCATTCCGATGATCGGCTTTTCGACAGCAAATCCACGGGGGGATGGGTGGCCACCATCGGGGCACGGTCGGTTGGTGTCCAACCTCTCGTCTCGTTCACCAGTCATACTCGTGTTCTCCCGTGTGTGGTACATAATAGATGGGATCGGGGTGAAGAGTTACACCTGGGCCCGTGGGTGATGAGTTACACCTGGGGCCAAGGGTGAAGGGGCACACCCGTGATTTTGGGCGGATGTTCAGAGCCACGGGAATGGAGTTTGGCGACCTACTCTCGTTGGCCCCGAGTCAATCGCTTGCTCGTTGTCCGTTCACGATGAACTTCCGACCCTGTGCGGTGACCATGTAACTGGTCGGTCCTTGAATCGATCCCATCGGACAGGACCCCGATATCGGGCAGGCAGAACATGTCCCTCCCTCACAGCCAAACTGGCTGAGGTGGCCCTCCCTGAGCATCGATTGAATCATCGCGTCGAGAACGTCCGCTCGGAGGTCCAATTCCTCTCGAACCGCGTCGATCGGCTGTCCACGACTGATCCGTTCGAGGACGGATCGATATGAACTCATTGTGGGTGGCGATGGCGACAGCTGGGGACCGGTCGGTGGCGCTACTCGAGTGTGACCGTGATTTTGCGGGCGTATTCACGACTGAGCGAGGTCATCGAATTGCCCACGGAGACGACGACTGGGCCGTCGAAGGGCTGTTTCGTGTGAAATTCTAGGCGCTGTCCCGGCCTGACCCCCATCGATGTGACCTGCTGGCGAATTTGCTTGCCGACGTCTCGAATCGTCCCGATCTCACCTGCTTCCATCTCCGCGACGACCCTCCGCGATTTCTCTGTATCGCTCATTTTGGAGTCCTTCGCCCGTGATCGCTCGGATTCGGAGGTGATACCCATGATTCGGTTCGCCTAATTTAGGCAGTACTAATTGAGAACTCTTTTCCCATAAAGGTAGCGACGATTCCGCTTCGTGGAAAAGGATGAGGAGAAAAATTCGCGAAGAACTGGGTGAGAAATGCAACTCCACGAAAACTGGTCCAGTCGAACACCGAGTGCTGTTCGAATTAGCCAACAGTTACGTTGATGGGATTTTCGGACACGTGCATATATGTCAGATAGTAATTCTTCGTGGCGTTGTATCCGAGGTACCCTGTCGAAATATCCTCGGAAACGGTATTTTGGTTCGAGTCGGCGACTTCCAAATCAATCGTCGGCCCCATGAGCGCGAGGTAGTGATTGACGATAAACTTGATATTTTCCCCACTTCCTGTGGTGTAGTCATTGCGTTCATCGGTCTCCTCGTGCCCTTCAAATGTCATCGATGATTGGAACGACTTCGCATCGAAACCACAGTTGGAGAACGAATTCACGTTTTTCTGTTCGTAGCTGGCATTTTCCAGGCTCGTCAAATTGAGAACCAGTCGCGTGTCATTATGGTCCCCATCGTCGTTCCAGTCCTCTCCCTCACTTGCGTTTTCCGCCTCGAACGTGAAGGCCTCGGTCGTCCAGGTTTGGTAGGCCGATCCGTTTGGCGAGTAATAGACCGTGGCTTCGGCGGTGTCGCCATCGTCGGTTCCATTGGGAATGACCTGGGTTTCGAATTCCTGTCCTCCTGACTCGGCACAGATCGACCAATCGAGATTTTTGAAGTTCGCTTCGTCATCCTGGTCGTCTATCAGAGAGAGTGTAAACTCATCGACCTGATGAGTTTGAATCCCCTGTAAGGTCATCGTGTTCCCCTCGAGCGGCATGTCGAAATCCCCGTGGGTCGCCGGTGCGACCAACGCCAGTGTGGCCGTCTGGTTCGTCTCGTTTTCGGTGACGTTTCCGTCGGTCCGGGTTCGGAAATACTGGGCCCAGGCGTCGTAATAATCACTTTTGACGGTTACCGTCACGATACCCGATTCGACTGGATTCTTCCATGATTCGTCGGCGCTTGCGTTGGGGAATACTAAAGCCCCGGAGTCATCGCGGCGGATGGTGGCCCGCGGACTTCCGGATACGCTTCCCTCGCCTTTTATCTGGACGATCGGTAGCGTCAGGGTCGTTCCACGGTAGTGAAACTCGGGCGGTGAGAGCATCACACTGGCCGCATCTTTTCGCCAGACTCCGCCCCCCTGGTACCCGATCTCTCGTGTTCCGTCCCGATATCGGATCACCCCCAATGAATCGTTGTAGATCTCGTTCGGGGTTTCGTTCGCCGTTTCGTGGACGATCCGAATCCAGCCGGCTTCCGGATCGACGGTGTAGGTCCCCTGTTGTCCCGCTCCAAGCGCGACCTCCTGATTGTCGCTCTGGCCCAACGCGACCATCGACGCTCTCGAATCGAACTGACTCATCGCATTTTCGGCGTTCTGGACGCCGATCTGTTCCTGGGTCGTCTGCAGGGTGGTTCCCCCGAAGGCGGCAATTGCACCGACGCTAATGAGGGTGAATCCGAGGATGAGCGCGTACCCGAGCGTCTCGCTTTGTCCCCGGCTGCCGGTCATATACCCCTCAACACGGTGCCAGGGAATGAAAGTGCCGCCTCGAAGTCGGTGCCGGGGTGTTCGGTTCTCTTCTTAGATGAGTGTGAGGACGATCTGGGCGACCCAATTCGTGAACGTCTCCCAGATCGAGAAGTCGAAAAAGACGGCGAGCAGTGTGTCGACACCGAAGAAGGCAAAGAGAGCGGCCCCGACCTGGTGGGCGACTCGTAGGTCGACGTGATGGGCGAACCGGTGGAAGAAAAACGCATTGAGCATGCTCACCGGAATGATGGCCGCCATTTCGCCGAACCAGATGGCCGAGCTGGCCCCGTACTGGGCGGCGAGTCCGATCGTCACCAGCTGGGTTTTATCGCCGAACTCGCCGGCGGCCATCATGAGGAAGATCGGGAGAAAGCCCCCGAGGTACTTCGGCACGTCGTACCCGAAAACCGTCACGTCGAGACCCTCGAGCGAGTCGGGTTCCTTCGCGGGACTGCCGGGCGAATCCGGAATCGAGCGGTAGAGTAACACCGCGAAGAGGAAGAACAGTCCGCCGGTAAAGAGATCGAGATAGAGCTCCGGGAGCGCTCCCTTCAACGCGTTACCCAGCAGGATCTCGAGCACGGTCCAGCCACCAAAGGCAGTCGCGGCGGCCGCGACGACGATCCACGGGTTGAACCGGGTCGAGAGCCCGGCAATGATCAATTGCCCCTTTTCACCCGGTAACACGGCAAGCTGGGCCGTCAGGGCGATGACGAATATTTCGAACCAGCCGATCATGCCCGTTGCTCCTGCCGATTGCTTTCGCCGGTGTCAGCATCTACTGGACGAACGCGAACCCCGTCGGCCGCCGATTCGGGGAGGTGGCGGACTGCCTCCCCGACGGCCACCTGATAGACGTCCAGGGGAGTCACTTCGATCAGTTCGAGTTCTGTCCCCGGTTCGATTCCTATCGCTGCGAGATGAGAGAGAATGTCCGGATCGTCGTCGCGGACCCGATAGACCCGTACCTGATCTCCCACCTCGAAAGAAGAAAGCGGTGAGGTATCGTCACTGACCGGTTCGAGGTCGGTCCCCGGAATTGGATCGCCATGGGGATCTGTCGCCGGGTGGTCGAGCACTTCGGCGACCCGGTTCTCGAATTCCTCGCTTATGTGGTGTTCGAGGACCTCGGCTTCCTCGTGGACCTCGGACCACTCATAATCGAGGTGTTCGGCGAGATATGCCTCCAGGAGTCGATGATGCCGCAGAATCTCCAGTGCGACTGTTTCGCCTTCGTCGGTGAGTTCCACCCCTGCGTATTTCTCCCGGGTGACGAGCCCCTGCTCCTCTAAGGACTCCATCATACTGGTCACGGTCGGTGCGGTGACCCCGAGCCGATCTGCGATCTGTGAGGGCGGTATTGGCGGCTCTTCGGTCTCTTGGAGGGTAAATATCGCCTTCAGATAATCTTCCATTACGTCACTCAGCATTCAATACGTGGATTAGATTAGTCTAATCCATAAGTATGGCGATTCGAACGAATGTTCCACTCGACTCGAAATCAGACATACGAACACTCGACATCCGATACTCGAACGTATGGTCCCTGAAAATCGACGACCGACTCAGGAACCTTGAAACCGGACCGGTTTCTTGGGGATGTATGGAGTTTACCGAAACCGAGGCGGCCATCGTCGTGTTACTCGAACCGGGCGATTCAGTCCTCGACTCACTGGAGACGGTCCGGGAGACAGCAGACGTCACGGGTGGGTTTTTCACCGGTATCGGGGCGGTCGATCGCGCGACGCTCGGTCATTACGACACGGACACTCAGGAGTACTCAGAAGAGACCTTCGAGGGCCAATTCGAGGTCACTGCATTCAGCGGAAACATTGGTCCCGACAAGATCCACGCTCATATCCAACTCGCCAGCCGTGACTTTTCGACCATCGGCGGTCACTGTTCGGGTGCACGCGTTTCCGGAACTTTCGAGATCGTGATCGTCCCGAGCGGGACGACACTCGAACACGAACTCGATGAACGGACCGGCCTCGACGTGTTTGACCTTCCCGAGTAGGCTGATTTACCCGGTGTTTTTCATGCCTGCGGCGATCCCTTTCACCGTTAGCCGGAGGGTCCGCTCTTCCTGGGGCGTCCGATGTGAGCGGGAAAGCAGTTCGACCTGGAGGTAGTTGAGCGGGTCGACGTAGGGGTTGCGTCGATCCAGGCTCTCTCTGAGCCACGACCGGTCGACCAGGTCTTCTCTGGGGATGATTTCGAGGACGTTCTCGACCGCCCGTTCGTATTCACCCTCGAGGGTCGGAAAGATCCGCTCTTTGAGATCTCCATCTGCGAGGTCGGCGTATTCCTTCGCGATCTCCATCTCCGTCCGGGCGAGAGAAAGCGCCGCGTTGTCGAGCATCGTCTGGAAAAAGGGCCAGGACTCGTACATCGCCCTGAGACGCTGGAGCCCGTCTTCTGTCTCCTCGAGGTACGCGTCTATCGCCGATCCGATTCCGTACCAGCCCGGAATGATCGCCCGCGACTGTGTCCAGGCGAATACCCACGGGATCGCCCGGAGATCCTCGACGTTTCGTTCGTTGCTCCGGGAGGCGGGTCTGGACCCGAGATTGAGCCCTTCGATCACCGTGATCGGTGTCGTTTGCTCGAAGTAGGAAACAAACCCCTCGGTCTCTAACAGTTCCCGGTAGGTCTCTCTGGCCGTGTCGGCCATCTCTTCCATCGCTTTTACCCAGGGTTCGGGGAGGGTCGTATCCGGTTCGCTCAGATTCGCGTGGCGCGCCCGAATCTGGGCGTTGAGCATCTGTCCGAGTTCCCGACGCGCGATGCGTGCATTGCCATATTTCTCTGCGATGGCCTCTCCTTGCTGGGTGAACTTGACCTCGCCCGTCACCGTCTTTTTGGGGAGTGCGAGCAGCGCGTCGTTCATCGGCCCGCCACCTCGTGAAATCGTTCCGCCGCGCCCGTGGAACAGCCGAAGTTCTACGCCGTAGTCGTCGGTGATCTCCGCCAGGCGGCGCTGGGCGCGGTCGAGTTGCCAGTTCGCGGCCAGGTAGCCGTTTTCCTTATTCGAGTCCGAATATCCCAGCATGATTTCCTGGACCTCGCCCCGGGCCGCAAGCGAATCGCCGTACGCCTCGTTTTCGAACAGCGTTCCGATAATTTCGCGGGCGTTCGAGAGCGCCGATTCCGTTTCGAGTAGCGGAACGATATCGAGCCCCGAGTAGCCGGGCAGATCGACGACGCCAGCCTGGTCGGCCAAAAAGAGGACTTCGAGGACGTGGCTCGGCTCTTCGGTCATGCTGATGCAGTAGGCGTCGATGCTCTCCGGGCCGAACTCCTCGTGCCAATCGGCCAGGCGGTCGAACCGCTCCAGGACGACTGCCGTCTCTTCGTCGTAGTGCTCGCGATTCTCGAGATCGATGACCCGATCCTTTCGGGTGATCGCCTCGGTCAGGAACTCCTGGCGTTCTGGCTCCGACATCCCGGCATAATCGATGTCCTCGGCATCCAGCGCGACCGAGAGAGCCATTGTGTGCTGTTTCTGGTGGTCCCGAAGATCCAGCGATGCGAGATGGAAACCGAAGGTCTGGACCTGGCGTTCGAGCGGTGTCACGAACTCCGAGACGATCGATTCGAGCCCCTCCGATTCGAGTGCCGAGCCGAGCGCGGACAAATCAGAAAGAAGCGCTTCGCTGTCCTCATAGCCGCCGGGTCGAACACTTTCGACTCGATCGACCCGTTCGCGGATGACGGTAACCGCCTGGCGAAACGGCTCGCGTGGATATCGCTTTGCAGCCGTCTCGGCGATTGACTCCGTGGTTCTCTCGCCCGACAGGATCGAATCGAGAATCTCGCTCCCGTCGATGCGGGTTCCGTCCTGACTCAACACCCCCAGGAGGTCTTCGAGTGTGTCTCGGTATCGCGTGAGGGCGAGGGATCGCTGACGGTGAAGGGTTTTATCGGTAACTTCGGGAGTGACGTTGGGATTGCCGTCTGCATCGCTTCCGGCCCAGGACCTGAACTCGAGGACGTGGCTCGGATCCGGTGGGTTCTCGAACGTATTCTCGAGTGCGGTTTCCAATTCGGCATAGATCTCCGGGATCACGTCGAAGACGACGCTATCGAGATACCACTGGACGTTCCGGGCTTCGTCGAAGGGTTCGGGGCGTCGGTCACGGATGTGTTTTGTCGTATAGAGACTCTCGACGACCGCCTCGAGTCTGGTTTCGAGCGAAGCGTGTTCCTCGTCGGTTAACCGTCGTTCGTCGAGGTCTTCCAGGATCTGCCCGACCCGCTGGAGGATGCCTTTTACCGTTTTTCGACGGGCTTCCGTCGGGTGGGCGGTGAAGGTGGGGACGACGTGCACGTCTTCGAGGACATCATCGACGGTCTCCCCTTCTGCACCCGCCTCGGAGAGGTCCTCCATCGATTCGGTGATCGAATGAGGGAGCGTTCCCTGTTGTCT
>CAZJZA010000052.1:0-9970 GCA_964550355.1 uncultured Halobacteriales archaeon | reverse complement strand
GTTGGTCGCCTCGCCACCGAAGCCACCGCACCGGCAGGTTGGCCTCATTCGGCCGGGAATGCGGTTCGACTGCGGGGTGGCCCTCGCCGAGGTGGGTCGATCGATCGGGCTCGAATCGCCACAGTCGGCCGAGATCGCCCCGTTAAATCGGCGAATTGGCACTATCGAATTAGAGACGCCGGACCTACAAGCCGCCAGGCGGCAAGCCGCCAAAGCGGGTTCGGACGTTTCGGTCCTCTCCGAACAAGTGGCTCGAACGAGCGGTCGGCTGAACGCTCGCCGGGACGCAGCCCTTTCCACCGACGACGTCGAACAGCGTCTCGCAGAGTTCACTCGCAAACTCACCGAGGCAGAGACGGAGGCGATTGCAGCCCAGGAGGCGCTTTCCCGGGCGGAAGCTCGGGCCGATGCGGCACGCGATGCGAGGGCGGAGCGACTCTCGCTCGTGGACCGCCGGGAGAACCGTCGCCGCGAGGCCAGACAGTGGTTTCGGAGTGCGCTGGGTGAGCAGTTCGAGCGTGCCCTTCGGAGTCTCCCGGTTGCGGCCGAACCGGCTTTCCCGGTGGATTTTGACGGTCCAAACCACGAAGCGGCCCTCGCCATCGCCCGGATCGCCGACCTATCGGCCCCAGTCGTGCTCGTCGAGAGCCCATTCGAGCGGGTGATCGAGGCGCGAGGATCACTCGACGGTCCGGTGATTCTGGCCAGAGTTTAAATCGGGAGATCGGCCCAGAACGGACCATGGACTGTACCATCTCGCTCACCGCGATCGACGGGGCGACGCTCGTCTCCGTGATCGTCGAAAACCCACACGACGAGCCCGCCCGCTATCGCCTGGAGAACGAACTCGACGGCCCGGTCTGGCCCCCGCGGCGACGCGGCTATCCCGAACCGGGCTGGGACGAGTCGGGGTACGAAGGCGTGCTCGAACCGGACGAACGGGAGTCACTCGGCTATGCCGTCCCTGCCAATCCGGTGGATCCCCCCGCGAGGATCGCCTGGACCGAACCGGCCAGAGAGATCCAGCGACACCCGGATACGGCGGTGACGACCGCGCGTTCCTTCAGCGATCCGCGCCCGCCCAGGAGCGTGCTATCCCCGCCCGGACGCTCGGCGTCGGAAGACTTCTCGGTCGGTGAGTGGCCGTGATCGTCACCGTCTGTGGGGGCAAAGGCGGCGTCGGCAAGAGCACGCTCTCGCTCAATCTCGGGGCGACACTCGACGCGGTCGTCGTCGACGCCGATCTGGGGATGGCAGACTTGCCCACCGACGGTGGGCCGACCCTTCATGATGTGCTCTCGGGGCGGGTCGACCCCCTCGAGGCGG
Organism: uncultured Halobacteriales archaeon; assembly: GCA_964550355.1. Taxonomy (GTDB): domain Archaea; phylum Halobacteriota; class Halobacteria; order Halobacteriales; family Halobacteriaceae; genus Halodesulfurarchaeum. Next base: position 8,644 of record CAZJZA010000052.1, on the reverse strand, counting down.
TCCGGACGGAGTGGGCCGTTGGTGTCCTGCCGGCGGGTCGCTCGCTCGCTGGAGCGAGGTCGGTCGAGCCGGCCGAACTCCTCTCGGTACTGGAGGCGCTCGCGGAAGTCTACGAGTACGTGATCGTGGACGCGCCCGCCGGCTTCGACGCCGACGCCGCCCTGCCGATCGTCGCTGCGGACTGCTGTGTCCTCGTGACAACTCCAGATCCGGCGACGTTGGCGGATGCGGTTCGAACCCGCTCTCTGGCCCGCGAACTCGGGACCGACCTCGGGGCGGTCGTCCTCAATCGTGCCGATCGCACGCGGAAATCGATCACGAAGACGCTGGGCGGCCCGCAGTTTGCCGTCCCCGCACATCCCGACATCCACGCGGCCCAGCAGTCGGGACTTCCCGTCTCGCTTGTCGATGCCGATCCGGCAGCTCGGACGCCGTTTGAAGCCCTGGCTTCACAGCTGAGAACCCTGGCCCGTGACCGGCGGACGAACCCACAGGCGACCTAACCGAAAAGTTAGTTCGGAAAAACTCGGGCGGCCGACCGGAGCGTGACCGGCGTGACATCGGCCAAGGCTGCAGCTTCGGCCTGGGTCGGACCCCCGTTTTCGACCGACGTGACCGCATAGAGGGCCGCGGCGGCGACGCCACTCGGATTTCGGGCGCCGGTGTTGGCCGGATTGGTCACCTCGAGGAGCGAGCGGGCCTCGCCCTCCACCGCCGGATCGAGATCGAGTTCCGTGGCAAACCGGGGGAGGTACGCGGCGGGATCGATCGGCCCGGTTCGGAGGCCGAGTTCTCGGTTCATCGCGTCGTAGGCCGCCCGGAACTCGTCGTCGTCGGCTTTCGCGACGTCAGTAATCTCTTTCGTGGTGCGGGCAAGGCCGTTCGTCCGGCAGACCGCATAGACCGAAGCGGCGGCAAACCCCTCGAGCGAGCGGCCGGGCAGGAGTTCCTCGGTCTGTGCCGACTCGAAGAGCACGCAGGCCTGATCCCGAATGTCCGTCGGAAGCGAGAGCGCGGCCGTGACCCGGCGGATCTCGGTGAAGCCGTAGATCTGGTTCCGTTCGGCCGTCGAACTGACGCGGGCCCGGTCGTGCTGGGTTCGCATCCGGCTGAGTCGCCGTCGCTTTCGTCCCGACAGCCGAGTCGAATGACCGATTTCGGTGGAGAGGCCACGGTCGTGACGCGATCGGGAGAGCGGCGCTCCGGTTCGTCGCCGATCGGTTCCGTCGTCGAAGGAGCGCCATTCCGGCCCCCGGTCCAGTGGATCCTCCTTGACGACCAATCCGCAGTCACGACAGAAGGTCTCGGTACCTTTCACATTCAACGATCCCGCGCATTCGGGACAGGTCTGGGTCGCTTCGGTGACGCTCATCACATCTGAAACTTGACTCCGATCGTGTATTTAAGGTGGTACTGAATCGGGGATGTAACCCGGTGCATGCTCGATGAAACCAACCGGTTACCGGTTGGCTGTCCGTGGAACTGTTCGGATTTCCAACTACCAAACGAAGGTTTTTGTTTGGGGCCATCCCATGCCAGAGCATGTCGCTTTCGGACATCGCCGAGGGGGTCGCCACGACTCGGACCCAACAGGATCGGGGGGTCGCGGTCGTGGACCGGACAGACGCCTCGCTTTCGGCCGTTCTCGAAGAATACGCGCCGGAGTTGCCCTGTGATGTGAGCACCGCGGCGACACTACTCAGCGCCTATCGCGGTGGGACGAGTGTCGGCGACGCGGCCATCCGGGGAGGCGTACCACCCATTACGGCTGCAAAGACACTCTACCGGTTGGGATTCGAGGGACTCTCCCCACTCTCGCCCCTCCAGCGCGACATCTGTCGGGATTGGCTCGCCGGCGACCTCACCCGGACCGAAGCCCAGGAACTCGCGGACGCGGGCGACCGGGCGTTCGCCCTCGGTGCTTACATCGAGACCCACGACCCGGTTCCGGGTGCGGGGGACGCAATCGAGGATACCCTCTCCTCGACCGAGGACGCGATGGTCGAAAAACGGGATGCATTGGCCGAAACGATGACCGCCGCGAGCGACTTTCTCTAGGACCGCAGCCTGTCTCCGAGCCCGCCCAGCCGATCGAGCGGGCGTTTTTTCTCCGGGGTCTCCACCGTCACGTCCAGTAACGCGTCTGTCGCCTGTGCCACCGCCCGTGCAAAGGATCCACCGGTCGAAAGCGTGGCTGGTCGGTGGGTGGGTGCGTCTCTGGGGCGATCCGGGATGTGTGCAGTCGCGTCCGGTGGTGGATCGCCAGCACCGACGGCGAGCACGTCGTCGAATGACGTGCCCACGTCGGCCAGTCGGCCGCGCTCGCGCTGGAGCGCGTCGACACCGCGTTCACTCGGTGGGATCACGGCGACGAGCCGGTCGGCCGCTGTGACCGCCCCAATTGCCTGATTCGACACGACCGGCGGCACGTCCACGAGGACCCAGTCAGCCCGATCGGTGGCGGCTTCGAGTCGCTCTTTGACCCGAGAGCCAGCCGTTTCTGACTTTGCTTCGGCGATTCTGACGAAGGGTGCGAGCGCCGGAATCAACTCGAAGCGTCCGTCCCCGTCGACCGGCCACTCCTGGATCGCATTCCTGAGTTCGTGTTCCGGATCGGTCAAGAGGGCCGTCGAATCCAGGTCGATGGAGCCCTCGACGTGGTGGGCGAGTCCCTGTGTGGCAAAATCCAGGTCGAAGACGAGCACGTCCTGCCCATTTCGAGCGAGAACACCGCCGATCTCCAGGATCGACTGGGTGGTTCCAACGCCACCGACCCCTCCGACGAATCCGACACTCGTGCCTGTCATACTCCCCGAAAGCGGTGGGGTCGGAAAAATCTCCTTACTTTCCTCAGAGCCGCTCGGCGATCGCGGTGGCGATGTCTTCGGGGCTCTCGTCGGCCTGCTCGGGCTGGCGGGGCAGGACGGCATGAATGGGGCCACCACCATCACCCCGCGAGCGGGGGATGATATGGCCGTGGACGTGCGGCACTTCCTGGCCGGCCGCTCGCCCGTTGTTAAACCCGACGGTGGTGGCTTCGGCGTCAACTGCCTCCTCGACAGCTGGAGCAAGTCGCCGCAGCAGGTCCATGAGTGTCCGGGCTGTCTCCGAATCGAGGTCTTCGAGCCGCTCCGCATGCGGGCGTGGAATGACGAGCGTGTGTCCCGGTGCGAGCGGACTCGCGTCGAGGAAGGCCATGGCTTTTTCTTCCTCGACGATCATCGCTGCGGGAGCGTTCCCGGTTGCGATTCGACAGAAAATACAGTCCGCGGGCATGGTTGGACGTTCGAGCGGCGATACTTCAACGTTTTCGGGCCACTGCGGGCTCGACCGGCCTCCGGACCGATTACCATTTTACCCGGGAGCGATAGGCTCACCGTATGACTCACTTCGCCGGGGACGTCCCCGACCAGTACGATCCGCAGGCGGTCGAGGAACGGGTCTTTGCGTACTGGGAGGACGTGGACGCCTACGAGGCCACCAAGGAGCATCGGGCCGATGGGGAGGATTTCTTCTTCGTCGACGGCCCGCCCTACACGTCCGGTGCCGCCCACATGGGGACGACCTGGAACAAGACGCTGAAAGACGCCCACTTGCGTTTCCGTCGGATGCAGGGGTATGACGTGACCGATCGGCCGGGCTATGACATGCACGGCCTCCCCATCGAGACCAAAGTCGAGGAGAAACTCGACTTCGAAAACAAACAGGATATCGAAGCCTTCGGCGAGCAACAGTTCATCGAGGAGTGCAAGGCCTTCGCCGAGGAGCAACTCGAGGGCCTTCAGTCGGATTTTCAGTCCTTCGGCGTCTGGATGGACTGGGAGAACCCCTACAAGACGGTCGACCCCGAGTACATGGAGGCCGCCTGGTGGGCTTTCGAACAGGCCCACGAACGCGGCCTCGTCGAGCAGGGCAAACGATCGATCAACCAGTGTCCCCGGTGTCAGACCGCCATCGCCAACAATGAAGTCGAGTACGAGGACGTCACCGACCCCTCGATCTACGTAAAATTCCCCCTCGAGAATCGAGAGGGCTCGCTCGTCATCTGGACGACGACTCCCTGGACCATCCCGGCGAACACCTTCGTGGCGGTCGACGAGGAGTTGACCTACGCCGCCGTCGAGGCCACAAAGAGCGAGGCGCAACGCGCCTCGAATCGAAGCGGTGAAGCCGCGGAGAAGGACGAGGAAAGCGAGGTGCTCTACCTCGAAGAATCACTCATCGAGTCGGTCCTCGAGGCCGGGCGGTACACCGACTACGAGGTCCTCGAGACATACGCCGGCGCGGAACTCGTCGGCTGGGAGTACGAACACCCACTCCGTGAGGAAGTGCCCGATGCCCCGGACTACGAGGGCGCGGGCCAGGTCTATACGGCGGACTACGTCGAAGCCGAGGACACCGGGCTGGTGCACTCCGCGCCCGGGCACGGTGAAGTCGACTTCGAGCGGGGCCGGGAACTCGGACTCGACATTTTCTGTCCCGTCGGTGAGGACGGTGTGTTCGAGGAGGCGGCCGGGAAATACGCCGGCGAATACGTCAAGGACGCCGACGAACAGATCATCGCCGATCTCGAGGCGAACGGATCGTTACTCGCCCGGGAGACCGAACACCACTCCTACGGGCACTGCTGGCGGTGTGACACCCCGATCATCCAGATCGTCACCGACCAGTGGTACATTACGATCACCGACGTCAAAGACGACCTCCTTTCGAACATCGAGGAGACCGAGTGGCATCCAGAATGGGCCCGCGACAACCGGTTCCGGGACTTCGTCGAGGAAGCCCCGGACTGGAACGTCTCCCGGCAGCGCTACTGGGGGATCCCGATCCCGATCTGGATCCCGGAGAACTGGTCCGGCGACATGGACGAGGCCCTCGTGATCGGCACTCGCGAGGAGTTGGCCGAGCGCGCCGATCAGGACGTCGAGCCGGAATCAGTCGACCTCCACAAGGGGACCGTCGACGACCTGACGATTACCGCTGAGGGCACGACCTACACCCGCGTCCCCGACGTGTTCGACGTGTGGCTCGACTCCTCGGTAGCCTCCTGGGGTACGCTGGGATATCCAAGCGACGCGGAAGCCTTCGAGGATCTCTGGCCGGCGGATCTGATCATGGAGGCCCACGACCAGACCCGGGGCTGGTTCTGGTCCCAACTGGGCATGGGCACGGCCGCGCTCGATCAGGTGCCCTACCAGGAGGTGTTGATGCACGGTTTCGCCCTGATGCCCGATGGCCGGGCGATGTCCAAGTCGAAGAACATCACCGTCGAGCCGGGCGAGGTCATGGAGAAGTACGGCGCGGATCCCATGCGGTTGTTCCTTCTCTCGGTGACGCCCCAGGGCGAGGACATGCGCTTTTCCTGGGAAGCGACCGAGACCATGCAGCGGGACCTCAACATCCTCTGGAACGCCTTTCGCTTCCCGCTTCCCTACATGGAGATGGACGACATCGACCCGCTTTCTCTCTCCGTGGCGGAGGAGTCCCTCGAACGGATCGACCGCTGGCTCCTCTCCCGCCTCCAGTCAGTCGAGGCGACCACCGACGATGCCTGGGCTGACTTCGAGCAACACCGGGCGCTCGACGCGATTCTCGATTTCGTCGTCGAGGACGTCTCGCGGTACTACATCCAGGTCGTTCGCGAGCGGATGTGGGATCCCGAGGAGAGCGACTCGAAGCGAGCCGCGTACGCGACGTTGACCCACGTGCTCAGGGAGGTAATCGCCCTCCTGGCCCCGTATGCCCCATTCGTCACCGAGGAACTCTACCAGCGATTAACTGGCGGGGACGGTCTCATTTCCGTTCACATGCTCGACTGGCCAGAGGCTGACGGTAACCTGCGCGATGACTCCCTCGAAGCGGCCATCGAAAACGTCAGGTCCATCGAGGAGGCTGGCTCGCGGGCCCGTCAGGACGCGGGTCGGAAGCTCCGGTGGCCGGTCACCCGGGTCGTCGTCGACACCGAAACGGACTCGGTCGTCGAAACGCTCACCGAGCACGACGACCTGCTCGCGGAGCGGCTCAACGCCCGTTCCATCGAGGTCGTCGAGCCCGGCGCGGACTGGGACGAACTCGCCTACACGGCGACCGCGGACATGAGCGAACTGGGGCCCGCGTTCGGCGACCAGGCACATGCGGTGATGGAGGCACTCAACGCGGCCCGGATCGACGAACCCGATCTGGGCAAACTCGAAGCGGCGGTCGCTGACGAACTCGGCGAATCGGTTTCGCTCACCGAGTCGATGGTAACCTTTGCTGCGGTCCCGCCGGAGGCGGTTGCCGGGACGGACTTCGATGGTGGCCGAGTATACGTCGACGCCTCGCTCACCCGTGACGTCGAAAGCGAGGGCTACGCAAGGGAGATCATTCGGCGCGCCCAGGAGATGCGCAAGACTCTCGATCTCGACATGGAAGCGGAGGTTCGCCTCGAGATCGTCGTGTACGACGAGCGCGTGGGGAAACTCGTCGCCGAGCACGAGGATCTGATCGCCGAGGAAGTCCGGGCGAGCGAAATCGGCGACGTCGAGGGCGGCCATCGGGAGACCTGGGAGGTCAAGGGAACCCAGGTCGAGTTGGCTATCAACCCCGTCGAGTAGCTATCGACACGGCCGAGAAAAATGGGCCCGCTCACCCCGTCAAGCGAGACGGGCCGTTACTTGATCGAGGAAGAAACAGGCCCACTACCTAATCGAGGAAGAAACAGGCCCACTACCTGGTCGAAGAAGACACAGCCTCAGCCACGCAGTACGTCGGCAATCACCGGCGCGACACTGACTTCCGAGACCGACCGCTCGATCGTGTCGGTTCCATAGATGGCCTCGACGCCCGCGTTCGCGAGTTTGGCCTGGGCACTGTCGACCAGCAACGGATGGACGGTCGCGACGAACACCCGCTCTGGCTCCTCGCCGAGCGCATCGATGGCCCCACTCATCGTCCCTCCAGTCGCGATAATGTCGTCGACGACGACCAGGTCCCGACCGGCCACGTCCAGGGAGGCCGGCTGAATCTCGACCTCCCCGGTCTCTCGGTCGCGATGCTTCTCGAAGGCGTCCGTCTCCCCGACTCCATAGGCGTCCCGAACCGTTTCCGCGAGGCCGATGGCGCCATGGTCGGGTGCGAGAAAAACCGGATCCACGAGTCCCGGGGGAAGCGGATCGGCCAGCTGGGCGGCGGCGTCGACGACCGTGGTCGGGACCGTGAAGAAGTCCTGAATGGCCGGTTCGTGCGGGGAGACGATGAGCACCCGATCCGTCCCGGTGCTGATCGCTCGTGCCATGGCACGTGCCGAGATCGGTTGGCCGGGCTCGAAGGCTTGATCCTGGCGTGCGTAACCCATGTAGGGAATGACGGTCACGACCTCGCTCGTGCCGGCCTCGCGGACGGCGTCCTGAAGCTGGAGGAGTTGAATGTGGGCGTCACTCGATCCGGTAGCGGCAACGACCACCGCTCGACCGTCCTGGGGTGGAACTTCTACGAGCAACTCGCCGTCTTTAAATCGTCGATACTCGACCTCGGCCAACTCCTCGTCGAGCGCGGCGGCGAGTTCGGCCGCCACCGCCTGCGAGGCCGTTCCGGGAACGATCATGTCGAATTGATCGCAGGGGGTCGGCTTACGCGTTGTGATGGCTCGAACGCTTTCGGGGCGTGGCCGGCTCGAACCGTAAGGGTGGGGTTTCACAACTGCTTTGGTGGTTCCAGCGCTCCCACCAGATAATGCAGGTATTCGGGTCCAGCGGCACCCGGGGGCGGGTCACCGAGGAACTGACTCCCGATTTCGTGCTCCGTGTGGCGGCCGCGGCCGGCACCGTCTGGAAGGCCGACCGGGTCGCCCTGGGACGGGACACGCGCCTGACTGGTCCGATGCTTCTCAATGCTGCCGCGAGCGGACTCGCGAGCGTCGGGGCGGACGTGGATCGACTGGGCATCGTTCCGACACCGGCACTCCAGTCCTATGCCGCCCGGGAGGGCGTTCCGGGCGTCATGGTCACTGCGTCACACAATCCGCCGGCATACAACGGAATCAAGCTGGTCGGGGCGGACGGCGTCGAACTCTCCGTCGAACGGCTGGAAGCCATCGAATCGGCGCTGTTGGACGACGATCCAGCCTACGCCGCCTGGGACCGCACCGGCACCGACCGAACCGTGGAGAGCGCCCGCCGATCCTATCGCGAGGAACTTCTGGCCGCAGTCGATCGGGAGGCCATCGCCTCGGCCGATCTCACCGTCGCCTTGGATCCCGGTCATGGAGCCGGCGCTCTCACCAGTCCCGATTTCTTCCGCGAATTGGGCTGCTCAGTTCGGACAGTCAACGCGCATCCTGATGGCCATTTTCCGGGTCGTGATCCGGAACCGATCGAATCGAACCTCGGCGATCTGGGACAACTGGTCCGGGCCACGGACGCCGACGTCGGCATCGCCCACGACGGGGACGCAGACAGGGCGATCTTCTTCGACGAGACCGGGTCGTACATCGAGGGCGACGCGACACTGGCTGCACTCGCGGATGCAACCCTCGAAGCGGGTGACACCACCGTCTCTGCGGTCAACGTCCCCCCGCGGCTGCTCGGCGTCGTAGATGAGGCGGGGGCCGACCTCGAGTTGACGCCCATCGCGAGCACGCGAATCATGACCCGCATTCGCGAAC
>CAZJZA010000051.1:0-10001 GCA_964550355.1 uncultured Halobacteriales archaeon | reverse complement strand
GAGACGAGGTGAGTTAATTCTTCACCGAGAGAGCGAATTCGTCAAATGGCCAGCGACAGTACGAGTGGTATGGCCCCACCGCTTGCAGTCGACATTGACGGGACGTTAAGCCGACCGGACCGCTCGATTGATCCACGGATCATCGACGCGCTCGGCGCCTGGCCCGCACCGGTGATCATAGCGACCGGGAAAGCCCTCCCATATCCGGTTGCACTCGCTCAATTTGCGGGTGTGGATCCGATCGTCGTGGCTGAAAACGGCGGGGTCGCTGTCTCTTTAAACACGATTCAAGTACACGGCGATCGGGAGGGCGCTGACGAGGTTGTCGAGGAGTATAAGCGACGAGGCCACGAGTTGGGCTTCGGCGATCCCGATTTCGCAAACCGATGGCGAGAAACCGAGGTCGTGGTTAATCGAAGTCAACCGCTCGAACCGCTCGAAGAAATCGCTGCGGCACAGGGGCTCGAAGTCGTCGATTCTGAATACGCCTATCACGTCAAATCCCCCGATGTCAGCAAAGGATCGGCCTTCGAGTCACTTGCCCTCCATCTCGATATCGATCCCAGAACAGCAGTCGCAATTGGTGACTCGCCAAACGATATTTCACTCTTCGAGGTCGCTGGGACCGCGATTGCCGTTGCAAACGCGACGGACGATGCCAAAGAAGCGGCCGATACGGTCACGAGTGGGAGTTACGCCGACGGATTCCTCGAAGCACTGAACACCATTATGTAAACGGTGACGTCTCCAAATCACTCAGCGAACGTCGCTGTCAGATGCTTCCTGGGTGCCGACCGCAAAAATATTCCAGGAGTTATGGCTCGCCCGGAGTTGCTCCCTGGTACTGGTCACGGAACTCGGTAATCAATTGTCCCATTTTCGCATACCAGTCGTTGAGCAGTCGCTGCATGTCATCGGCAATTCGGTCCGGATCGGTCGGTCGATAGACGTGATAGTAACCGCCTTGTTCGTAGTTTACCTGTTCTTTCTGGATAAATCCGGACTGGAGAAGCCGTTGGACCGAACGATAGGCGGTGGAAGGTTCCCGATCGACGGAGTCGGCAATGTCATCGACGGCCAGGGGGTCTTTTGCGTCGGTGAGAACGACAAAGACCTCTTTATCGAGTTCTTTGAGGCCATGCATGCACTCAAGAAGCCCCTCACATTGCATGTCCTGAGAGAGATACTCGCTCATCGATTCTGACATGGATATTGTGAATTTGGTGCACCTGACTAAAAGGGTTGTGTCGATTTCCTGTCCTGCCCGGAGCGTTTCGGCCGCAAACTGGCCCTTCCAGGTCCTCTTCGGTGCATGGGCAATGCTACCAAGAGCCGACCACATGTGAAGTATTCACAACCATGTACACGGAAAACACAACCAACTACAACCGATTACGGCCGATCGCTCCTCGTTTCGGGTTTCCATACCGGGACCGAGTCGAGACGCTCGCGAATCCGGGATCCATCGACGGCCGTTCCATCCCGAAGACGGAATAACACCCGTCCACCGACGGCCGATTCGTCGATATCCCCGACGAGGATCGTCGGAACAGCCGCCTCTTTGAATCCTTCGACGATCGTCCAGTCGACATCCCGTGTCTCGAGTTCGACGAGTCGATCCTCGAGTGTCACTCCGTCATTTTTTCCGACCGTTCGAAATTCCGCGGTGAGTGTTGGAGTTACGCCAATAACGGTATCTGCACCGGCAATTCGATGGCGGTAGGTATCTGTTCCCTCCATGTCGAAGTCGACCTCGTGGTGAATCGATTTGATGGTCGCAACGTGGACGTCCGGGGAAAACGCCTGGAGAAGGGCCTCGACCAGCGAAGTCTTTCCAGCATTGCGATGGCCAGCCACGGAGACGACCTTCATTACTGCGTTGTGGCGTCCCAACCTACTTACCTTATCCGGGTTATCTCAGGTGTCAAAAACGGAAGAACGACTAACCCAGTCGGTCGTATCCTCGTGGGGCCCGGAACGGAAACATTTCAACCCTGGAGACCGCGTCTCCACTATGAAGCGGGCGATGATTATCGGACTCGCCGTGGCCGTCTTACTGGTCGGAGCAAGCATTCCACCAGCCGCTGCCGGATCTCCATTCGGATCGGACTCCAGACAAATTGGGGATCTCGACTCGGATCTCGTAATCATTCAGGCGGAAGTCACAGAAGACGGTACCGCAGCGTTCCAGATCCAATATGCCATTGAACTGGCGGACGAAAACGTCAGTCAGGCATTCGAGGAACTGGCAAGTGACATCGAGGAAAACGAGTCGGCGTACCTCGATCGATTTGCTGACCGGATGAACGCAACCGTCGAATCGGCCGAATCGGCGACAGGTCGGACGATGTCTATCGGGAACTATGACGTTTCGACGAATACCGCGAATCTCGGCAAAGAATACGGTCTCGTGACGTACTCGGCGACCTGGACGGGTTTCGCAGAAGTGTCCGCGGATCAAATCCAGATCGGAGACGCACTTGAAGGACTGTTCATCGATGAAGAAACGCGGTTCCAGGTCCGCTGGGGGACTGAATACCAACTCGAGTCAGTCGATCCGAGTCCGACATCCACCACCGAAAACGAGGTCGTCTGGGCAGGACCCCGCGAATTCGGCACGAACGAACCGTCGATAATTCTCGTTCCCGCCCCCGGGAAAACCGAGACGGGACCAACAACTGTAGAAGACGAGACAGAACCGACAACCACAGAAGAAGCGCCAGTTCCCGAGGGTGCAGGCCTCCCGTGGGAGCTTATCGGGCTTGGTATCGCAGCTATCGCTCTCCTGGCCATTTTCTGGTTCCGGCGTGAAGGCGGGGCGACCGTCGACTCGACAGAAACAGGTGGTGATTCCGGTGAGGCTGCTGTTCGGTCGGCTGATCAGGAACCCAAACCGCCTGCCGAACTACTGAGTAACGAAGAACGGGTCGAACAGTACCTCGAATCGGTCGGCGGGCGCGCAAAACAGCAGGAAATCGTCGAGACCCTGGACTGGACCGAAGCGAAAACGAGTCAGGTGCTCTCGGATATGCACGAGGCTGGAACGATCGAGAAGTTCCGCATCGGCCGTGAAAACGTCGTCAAAATCGCCGAGGCCGAGGAAAAAACCGAGTGAATTGAGCGTAATTCACGCCAATTCAGGTTCAGGACATCCCAGGTATATCTGTCATCAACCAAAAAGAGAAACCAATGAAACGAACGCTTCTGCAGATTGCCACCATAGCTATCGTCCTCGGATTGCTTCTCGCTGGCACGGCCGGAGCGGCGACGGTTCTGAGCGAAAGCCAGACGACACAGGCGGTGACCGGAGAGGACGTCCATTTTGCTGAAAACAATACGACGACAACGACCGACGAAACAGTCGAAGATGATGGAACTCCAAACGACTCCGTGACGATATCTCCTGGTGCCCGACTATCCGGCATCGTCGGCACACAACAGGCTGAACTCGAAGGGGCAGTTTCCGAGCGGGCATTCGGTCTTTCTGTCGCGGCCGCCGTTTCGAACGGCTCCAAAGCGGGTCTCGTGGTCGATGAAACCGAACAACTCGAAACGAGACTACAAGAACTCGAACGCTCCATGGAGCAACTCAAAACAGCGTACGATAACGAGACGATAGCGAACGGAACCTATCACGCTCGTGCTGCAACACTCAATGCACGGATAACCGCTATGGAACGGATGATCAACCGCACCGCTGCAGTAGGCGAACAGTTACCCGAAGACGTCAGGCAGCAATACAGGGTCAATACGACACGTCTCGCCGAACTGAAGACAAAAGCCGGGAATCTCACCGGTCCCGAGGTAGCAGAGATAGCGCGAACGATAGCGGGACCACGAGCTGGTCACCCGTCTGCTGAGAGAGGGCCACCACCATTCGCCGGACCCGGAGAGACGACAGGGCCCTCCTCCAACGGAACGACGGGAATCAACCAGACGACTCGAGGGCCACCAACGAATAATACTCGAGGTACTCCAAATGACGGCACCACGGGGCCGCCCGAAAGTATCACAATGGGACCACGAGTTGATCGTGGCCAGGATACACCCAATAACAGGACGGCAGACAATCGGTCGACTGGAACCACACCGTCGAATGGAATCATGACAAACGACTGGCCAGGAGCATAAAAAATCCAACTCGACATTCCCTACGGTTTGATTTTATCGGGGGTACTTGCAACGATAACTCACGAATTCTCGACGCGTTCTGAACCGAGTTACGTCACTCGTATAAGTAGACCAACACGGCGATCACCAAAACAAGCGCGCCAAAACCGCCGACTGCAAACCAGACTGCAGCGAGCGTTGCGTTAGGGGTATTCCGTGGAAGCACCAGTAACAATACCGTCACAAGACCGAGCAGGAAAAGCCCCCACACGTAGAGCCGGAGAAGAAGGTAGAAAACCCGACCTACGTCCATACCGGAGAACGAAGTCCCAAGGATAAACCAGTTATGTGTCGACCTATCGAGCACCAACGACCATGGCACCAGTTCTCTCGCATACCAATGTGATGCCAATCTGTGCTATCACGGGCAATGCCGAACTTTACATTCACGGACGATGCCGATCTCTGCTATAGCGGGAGGTGCCGACCTCTGCTATCACGGGCAATGTCAATTTCTGCTTTCACGCGAGATGCTGATCCCGCGCTTTCCCGTAAAATGCCGATCGAAATGGCGTTACTCCTCTTTCGGATTGTCGTCGATGACGCGAAAACCACCCGTTTCGGCCCGCCCGGACAGTTCTCGCTGCGGGAACGGGATTTTGATTTCTGCTTCGCTAAAGGCAGCAGAAACGGCTTTGATAGCATCACTGACCACCAGTGAGCGTCGACGTGCACTCGGTTTGTCAATCCAGAAGCGGAGTTCCAGTACAATAGCCGAATCACCGAACCGACTCGTCACGACTCGGGGTCGGGGGACGGTCAGCACTCGATCCACCGCCTCAAGGGCTTCGGTGGCGACTTCGCTCGCGTACTCCGGGTCGGCATCATAATCGATTCCTACTTCCAATCGCAACCGAAGCCGTCCTTTCGTTGTTCGGTTGATGATCGTGGAATTCCCCACTGCGTCGTTCGGGAGTGCAATCAGTTCACCATCGAAGTTCTCCAGTCGGGTATTCACGATGGTGATCTCCGTGACGATCCCCTCGTGCTCGCCGATCTGCACCCAGTCACCGATCTCGAAGGGACGAGAGAGCATCAAGACGAATCCGGCGATGAGCGCGCCGAGTGTCTGCTGAGCCGCTAGCCCAGCCACGATCCCCAAGAATCCGGCTCCGACTATCAGGCCACCGAGGTCGACCCCCCAAAGCGCGAGTGCAACGATGGTCGCTGCGATGAGGAAAATAATCTGGAGAACTCGCAACCAGATTTCCTCTTGATGGGGCGATATCCGCTCGGATCGTTTGGTAACCTCACCAACCCAGCCATGAAGGACTCCCATCCCGGAGTACGCCCCGACGAGTAACAGAAGGGTAATGAAGGCCTTGACGAACATCGAGAGCGGGATCGATAGTTGGGAGACTATTTCGATTAGCGGATTTATCTCCCCCCAAATTCCGAGGAGAGCAACACTCGATGCTCCTACAACGAATAATTGAATCATTCGGATGACCGCATGTCCGAACCCCCATCCAGTTCGACCCACCCTGAAGACCTCGAGAACTGGTTGCATTCCAAACACCCCCAGTAGTCGAGTGAAGCCCCATCGAAACGCTCGAACGAGCCATGGAACGAGCGCCCAAATGGCGATAACGGCAATGATGACGACCGCAATGGTGAGGCCGAACTGTGTTTCGATCGAACTCCCTCCTTGCAAAATTTTGGTCCAATCGAGGCCCAAACCCAGCGACATTACCCGAATTTCGACGGGGATCCACTTAGTGATGCTGGCACCGGAACCAGGTATCCGTGTGACACCAGAACTGGGTATCTGTGGAACACCGGCCTTGGGCATCCATGTGACACCAGAACTGAGTATCTGTGGAACACCGGCATCGGGTATCCATGGAACACCAGCATCGGGTATCCATGTGACCACCCAATCGGTTGGCAACGTGTTACGACCTCGGTCGGTAAGACGGCGGGTTTCGTTACGAACATTCTTAATCACGCTCATACTTCGTCCTGTATGGAGCAGGTCGACGTCGCAATCGTCGGCGGGGGCCCGGCCGGAACGGCAGCGGCACGGGTGGCTGCCGAGCAGGGTTCACGTGCAGTCCTCATCGAAAAAGGCGTCCCGAGAGCAGACCGCGATTCGCTGGGACCCGACTCGACAGATGCAGCCGGATTCCTCGATTTCTGGAGCGAAATCGCCGATACCGATCCGACCGAGTGGCCGGAGGACGTGATTCACCAACACCTCACTGGGGCCGAGTTCATCGGGCCGACCGAGTCAGTCACGTTGAAAAATACGGGAATCAAGTCCTCGTACCCGCATTTCGGGTTCACCTTCGATCGTGCAAAGTTCGATGACTGGCACCGTGAACGAGCAGAGGCCGCTGGTGTATCCTACCGGGTCGGCACAGGCGTTCGATCGGTCGAACCCAGCCAGACACCGGATCAGGCTCACGAACTCATGCTCGCGGATGGGTCTACGATTCGTGCGGACACATTGATCCTTGCAGACGGTCCACAGCGCCAGATTACGATGCAGGTTCTCGATGACTTTCTTCCGACGGACCGATCGACCTCGAGAATTTTGTCCCCACCTCGGGCAAATCACATCGCATATCAGGAATATCGACGATTTCCCGCCGAGCATTTTGACCCGGATCGCATCAAGTTCTGGTGGGGATGGGTGCCGGGCCACACTGCCTATCCCTGGATATTTCCCAATAGCGACGGCGTGGCGCGGGTCGGACTCACCATGCCGATCGGGCTCACGATGGAGGATCTCACAAATCCCCGGGCGTACGAATTGATCGAACCCGAGGACGAAAAAGTGCCGTCGCCCCGGGTATTCATTCGTCGATTTTTAGCGCGGCTCTACGGTAATGAATACGATATCGAGTCGGATTTCCCCCGACTGGAGTCGTATGGAAAGGATCGTGGCTCAGAAACGTATCCCATCTCTTCGACCCGACCAATCGATTCTCCGACCGACCGGAAGATTGCGGTCGTCGGCGGGGCAATGGGCGCAACGTCCGCATTTCACGAAGGCGGGGACCACGTCGCGCTTCGAACGGGGAAACTCGCCGGTAAACTCGCTGCGACCGATCGTCTCGAGGAATACAACCCGGCCTGGAAGCGTGCCATTGGCACAGAGGTTCGCCGGAACGTTACCCTCGCAGACATGGTTCGAGACTACGAACCGGCGGACTGGGACCGTGTCTTCGCCATTGGGCGAAAAATGCTCCAGACCCAGAATGGCGCAGTACCCGGCCTTCAGTCCGCGCTCTCGAGTGGCCTCCCGGCGTTGAAACTCTATTCATCCTACCGATACAGCAAGTTCCAGCTTCGCTCTGACAGATACGTTCAGCTTCCCGAGTCGGCCTATAGACAATAATATATCGGAGATACCCGGGAGCCAAAGTCTCATTACCGGCCCCAGTAATCAACGCACATGATCGAGGTCGAGGGACTCTCGAAACGATATGGCGACGTCGAAGCCGTTCGGGATGTATCCTTCCACGTCGAAAGCGGGGCGGTTTTCGGCCTCGTCGGGCCAAACGGTGCCGGCAAGACCTCGACGCTCAAAATGCTCGCGGGACTCGTCGAACCGACTCACGGGACAATCGATATCGACGGCCGGAATCCAGGGGACCCCGCGATGCGAAAACGCCTCGGATATCTCCCCGAGGAATCGCCCCTTTATGACGAAATGACGCCTCAATCGTATCTGGAGTTTTTTGCCGATCTTTACGACGTCCCGCGGGAAAACGCCCGATCACGGATCGAGTCGGCTCTCGACCGACTGGATCTCGATGTCCGGGATCGTGCAGTGGGTGATTTCTCGAAGGGGATGAAACGTAAAGTCGCCATTGCCCGGTCGCTCGTGAATGATCCCGAAGTCTTGATCTATGACGAGCCGGCGAGTGGACTCGATCCACTGACGACCAAGACGGTCGTGGACTTCACTCGCGAACTCGCTTCCAGGGACAAAACGATCATCTTCAGTGCCCACGACCTCTATCACGTCGAAAGCGTCTGTGATCGGGTCGCCATTATGAACGAGGGACAGATTCGGGCCATCGGTACCATCGAGGAGATCAGGGCGGCTCACGGCTCGATCGAGTACCGGGTATTTACTGACGTAGCCGTCGCTGGTGCGAGTCGAGACGGGAATCACTTCGTATCGACAGTCGAGTCAATCGAAGCGGTCGAGTCGATTCGAAACGAGGCGCAGGCTGCTAACGGGACGATAATCGACATTCGAACCCTCGAATCGAGCCTCGAGGACGTGTTTCTCGACGTGACTCGGTCCTCGAACCCATGAGTCCTGATCGGACCTTTCGCATTGCGATCTGGGAGGCGAGCCGAAGTGTGGGCGACCTCGACCGACAAACAGGGGTGGCGATTCTCGTCGTGCTTCTCGTTCTTGGGGCACTCGTTCCAACACTCCTCATCGCTAACCCCGCTCCGGGAGCGGGGTTGTATCGAGTCGGCGTTGCTGAAACGAATCCATACCACGATGTCGTACAGAGAGAACCCGAACTCCAACCAGTCGAACCGACCGCCACCGAGTTCGTGGATGGATCGATCGATATTCTCGTCTCCGGCACCGAAGTGATCGTCGCCGACACGGAGAAAAGTAAAGCGGCCGCGGGAGTGTTCAGAGAGACCGTCTCCGAGTACAATACGTATTTAATGACACTCGAATCGGACACAAACGCGGCGTTCCCGGTCACGGTTTCGCTTCGCTACGTCGAACAATCGAGACTTGAAATAGGTGAAACAGGGACTGGCTTGGAGGAGGCCGGTGAGAGTGCTGGCGGTGATGAACGAGGATCTGACGGAATAACTGAAAGTTCCGGCACGGACGGCGAAGACGACACGGAAGTTGTGGAAACGACAGCAGAGCGGGATGGCAGTTCCATCAATGGCGATGAATCTATTGGGAGAGAACAATCACAAGAGACGACGACTTCCAACGAGGATTTCGCGCCCGATAACGGGGGCGACAGAAGTGTTCTCGAAGACCCGAAATCGGACAGCGGACTTGTTTCGAGCGCCCCGTTAGATGGGTTTTTCGGGACGGCACAGGCCGGAACCCCCGCTTCGATTTCTCCTCCATTCCCCCTCGAATCGCTTCTCATCGCGTTTGTGTTTCTGCTTCCCTTCAATTTCGTCATTCAGGCCTACGGCAGTAGCGTCATTGCCGAGCGGATCAACCGGCGGGGAGAGCCGTTGTTGGTCTCTCCGGCTTCACGGGGGGACATCATCGTCGGGAAAGCATTGCCCTATTTCCTTGGATCGATCGCCATCACCGCCATCATTGCGCTTTTTCTCGGCGGTGGGATTCTCTCTGTCGCGGCGATCGCCCCGATTGCCGCGCTCTTTATTGCCTCGACCTTCCTTGCCGGACTGCTGTCTCGATCCTACAAGGAATTGACTTTCGCCACCGTGACAATTAGCGTTGTCTTGACTGCCTATGCGTTTCTGCCGGCCGTCTTCGCCGAGGTGAATCCCATCGCGGCCATCTCCCCGTTAACCAGTGTGGTCAATGACCTCCAGGGGACGCCGGTGACGTGGCAAGCGTTTCTCTTTGGGAGCCTCCCTCCGACACTCGCTTCAATCGTGTTGTTCGCCCTCGGGACTGGCATTTACAAAGAGGAGGATCTGTTCACCCAACGGCCTCTGCCACAGAAAGCGCTGGATGCACTCAGTGCACCGCTTCACAATCGCTTGCGTGTCGGTCTGTGGACGGCC
This sequence comes from uncultured Halobacteriales archaeon, assembly GCA_964550355.1. Lineage (GTDB taxonomy): Archaea > Halobacteriota > Halobacteria > Halobacteriales > Halobacteriaceae > Halodesulfurarchaeum. The sequence goes on along the minus strand of CAZJZA010000051.1, from coordinate 125 downwards.
CTCTTTATTCCCTTCGTGCTCGTAGCAGAACTGTTGGCTGTGGCGATGCTCTACTTGCTCCCGATCGACGTCTCGATACCGATTCTCCTCGGAACGATCGCGCTTATCGAAGAAGTCGCAAAAAG
>CAZJZA010000050.1:0-10012 GCA_964550355.1 uncultured Halobacteriales archaeon | reverse complement strand
TTCCCCGGCGTTTCAATCGTCGGTGCGACCCCGGGAACTGACCTCGAAAAGGCGCTCCGAAACGTGGTGACAGATCGGCCCGTCATCCTCGATGGGGCCGCCGGTGCCTCAGAGCGGGCAGTGACGCCGCTTCGACACGCCACTCAGTCGGTGGTCGTCTCCAGAAACACGCCCGCCGCCGTCACAGACACCGTGAAGTCGATCCGGATGAGCCGGGCCGTCGACACGCCAATCGCCGGCGTCCTCCTGAGTCGAGCCGATTCGGTCCACGACAGCATCCGAGAGACGCTTACCGCAGGAGCAGTCCACGCGGTCCCGCGAGTTGAAATGCCAGTCACCCACGATGCGGCCCGGGTCGCATACGATGGGATTGTCGAAGCATGGGCGAAGGCGTGATGGTGTCAAGATATGGGCGAACGCTTAATGGGAACGGCCTCCTCAGTGGACCCAATGGCGAATAAGCTCTCCACCGGGGTCGAAGTCCTCGACCGCGAACTCGCCGGGGGGTTGCCAGCCGGGAGCGTCGTTGCGTTCCAGGCCCCAGCGGCGAGTCAAGGAGAGTTACTCCTGTACGAATTGACCCGTCCCCGGTCGACGCTGTATCTCACGAGCGACCGACGTGAAGACGCGGTCGCGGACGCGATCGAGGCCACGACCGCCCCGACCGGCGATCCCGAAATCAGGTTAGTCTCGGGAGAGGACCCGATCGACACCACGCGACGGGCCGTCAGGGAGGCCTACAACGAAATGACGGTCATCATCGACCCGGTCGACCCGCTAGAGCGCGCCGAACGGGGGCGATACGAGCAGTTGCTGAACGAAGTCCGCAACCACATGCTCAACACGGGGGGAATCGCCTTCCTCCACGCCCTCGAAGGGCCGAATACCCCCCATCTCCGGGAGACGACCCAGCACATGGCCGATGTCGTCCTGGATCTCGACGTTCGTATCAAAGGGAGCGAGATCGACAGTCGACTCACCGTCCGAAAATACCGCGGCGGACAGATCCCGGGAGAAACGATCAAACTCGACCTCAGCGAGCGCGTCCGGGTCGACACGAGCCGAGACATCGCTTAATTGCGGCGGGCCATGAATACGGTGGCCGAGCGTCGCGACGCCATCGGGAGCAAAAATCAGTCGCGAGCGGAGTTATTCCTCCTCTTCTTCCTCGATATCTTCGACGTCGAGTTCCTCCATGATTTCCTCGGCATCGATGTCGGCGTCCTCGAGTTGGGCTTCGACGTCGCCGAGGCCGCCCATCCCACCCATGCCGGGCATCGCGGGCATGCCGTCGATAATCTCCTGGACGATGACACGGTCGATGTCGATTTTTTCGATGACGTCCCCGAGGATTTGCTGTTTTGACATCATCCACTGCTGATTGAACTGGAGTTCCGGGGAACTCTCGATGTATAGCGTCTCCATCTCGACGGTCTGGGTCTCCGTCTCGGGTTCTTCCTCGGCTGCGTCCTCTCCTTCATCCTCTGGCTCCTCGTCCGTTTCGCCCTCGTCGTCTCCCGCATCGCTCTCGACCTCGACTTCCTCCTCAACTTCGTCGGTTTCGAGGTGCATATCGAGGTCGACATCGAAGTAGGTGTTCAGGAGGCCACGTGCCTTCTCGACCCGGTCATCGATGGTATCGAGGATTTCGTACTCGTATTCGACGTCCTCGCCGGCGAGGGGGTGATTGAAGTCGACGCGTGCGCGGCCGCCGATGATGGTCTCGACGTGACCGTGCTGTCCGTCGATATCGACGTGCGCGCCCGGATATCGGTCGTCTTCCGGGATCTTGTCCGCGCTGACGGTCCGAACCTCCTCCTCGTTGTACTCGCCGAAGGCTTCAGCCGCCGAGATCTCGACGGTTCCTTCCTCACCGACTTCGCGGCCGACGATGTCGGACTCGACGCCGGGGAAGAGGTGGCCCTCGCCCAGCACGATCGTTCGCGGGGCGAATTCCTGACCCTCGGTGTCGACTCCTTCCTCCTCGGCAACCGCCTCGTCGGTCGTGTCGACGAGGTCGTCGCCTTCAACAGTTCGGGCCGTGTACGCTACCTTCACGAAATCCCCGTCCTGCAGACCAGCCGTCTTCTCCTCGTCTGCTGTATCATCGGCCGAATCGGCCGTCTGTTCGTCACTCATACTCCAAGGGAGTCCCGTTCGACCCTTAAGAATCACGGTCCGGCTATCTCGGCTGGGTGGCGGTTTTCGACCCCGCCGGAACGTTTCGTTCGGTTCCCCGAACAAGGGGTTAGATACAAAAGACAACAGTCGACAATGGGGCCGAGCCGACATCTGACGGGTCGCCTTAGGCGTCATGGGTGGACTAAGTCAACTCGGGCTGGTCGGCTGATCGAGACAGGAGAGTATACTCTCTCAATAATCGAAGCGGGGGGAATCTCACGGGGACCGAAACGGACGTTTTTCCTTCCCGGACCCCCTCCGGCCGCGTATGTACGAAGTCGAAATGAAGGTCCGGGCGGACCACGAGGCCGTTATTTCCGAAATTGAGGCTTCCGGGGCCACGCCGCTCGGTTCTGTCGAGCAAATCGACGTCTATTTCGATGCGCCACATCGTGATTTCGCTGCTCGCGATGAGGCACTGAGACTCCGAGAGGAGACCTCCGAGGACGAATCGACGGCTGTGCTCACGTACAAGGGGCCGCGGCTGGACGGTGACTCGAAGACCCGCGCCGAACACGAGACCACGGTTGGATCCCCTGGGGATCTAGAGGCAGCACTCTCGGCCCTCGGGTTCACGCCGGCCGCGACGGTCGAAAAGACCCGGGAGAAATACGTCCTCGGCGAGTTCACCGTCGCGCTCGATGCGGTTCGGGGACTCGGTGAGTTCATCGAAGTCGAGACGACAGTCCAGGAGTCGGCCATCGAGCAAGCCCAGGCGGAGGTGGCTGGCACCCTCGAGATGCTCGGACTCGATCCCGAGGACCAGATCACGACGTCGTATCTCGAACTCCTCGAAACCGAACCTTCGCGTCACTAAGCCCCTTTTTCCACCCGTGTGATGCGTCGTGGGCATAAGATCGGTGAAATTACTTTTCGCAAGTTATAGAAGCCGGCGTCGGGTACTCACGACAATGACCGATCGGAACATCCGCGTCCAGTCACTCGACCGGGAAGCGGTCGAAGACCAGGAGATCGAGATCGTCGAACGAAAAGGGATCGGCCATCCCGACTCGATCTGTGACGGGATCGCCGAGGCCGTCTCGAGGGCGCTGGCCCAGGAATACGTCGATCGATTTGGGAAGGTGCTTCACTACAACACGGACGAAACCCAGCTCGTGGCAGGCGACGCCGCACCCGCTTTTGGCGGCGGCGAAGTCGTCGAACCCATCTACATCCTCATCGTGGGACGGGCGACCAAGTACTACGAGGGGCAGGCGATTCCCGTCGACTCGATTGCCCTCGCGGCCGCTCGATCGTACCTCGACGAGATGCTCCCCAATCTGGATCTGGAGTCGGACGTGATCGTCGACGTCCGCCTCGGCGAGGGCTCCGGCGACCTGCAGGAAGTGTTTGCCGAGAACGGCAGCAGCGTGCCGATGGCCAACGATACGAGCTTCGGCGTCGGCCACGCCCCGCTTTCAGAAACCGAACAGATCGTGTACAACACCGAGCGCCGCCTGCTCGAGGAGTTCCACCCCGATCATCCGGCCCTCGGCCAGGACATCAAAGTAATGGGGAAACGTGAGGGATCGACCATCGATCTCACGGTGGCCACAGCACTCGTCGATCACTACGTTCCTGACATGGAGACCTATCAGGCCGAGATCGATGCGATTGGGACCTTCGTGAGCGGTCTTGCAACGGAGTACACCGATCGCGACGTGCGAGTCCACGTCAATACGGCCGACGAACCGAGCGAAGGCTCGATTTACCTCACGACGACTGGGACGAGTGCCGAACAGGGCGACGACGGCTCAGTCGGACGGGGGAACCGGGCAAACGGGCTGATCACCCCGAACCGCTCGATGTCGATGGAGGCCACGAGCGGAAAGAACCCGGTCAATCACATCGGGAAAATTTACAACCTCCTCTCGACGAAAATCGCCGAACGCGTCGTCGCGGACGTTTCTGGAATCCGGGATCTCAGGGTCCGCCTGCTCAGCCAGATCGGAAGCCCGATCGACGAGCCACACGTCGCCGATATCCACGTCGTGACCGAGCCGGGGACTGAATTGGCCGATGTCGAGCCGGCGATCCAAACGATCGTCGACGACCAACTGGCGAACGTCGAAGACGTGACGGCATCGGTCATCCAGGGCGAACTCACCACTTTCTGAATAGGGCTTTCGGTCAGGAGAGTCAGAGCGGGTTTCCTCGTCAGTACAATTGACCGGCTCTTGAGGTCGCCGGATCCCTGATCGAATCCCGAAAGACACCCAGTTCCGGTCGGTCCCGAAAGGTCACCGGATCCTGATCGAGTCCCGAAGAGCGCTTAGGGGCCCGGATCGTTCAACAGGTATGAACGTGCCGGGTGCGGACGTAGTCATCGTCCGCCATGGGGACATCGGGGTCAAATCCAGCCGGGTTCAGTCATGGATGGAAGAAACCCTCGCGGCGAACCTCGAGGCGATGCTTTCGGCACGATCGGTCAAAGCACGCGTCGAACAACACTGGGGTCGATTGTTCCTCAGGACACCGGAGCCGGAACACGCGGCCCGGGTGGCGAAAGACGTGTTCGGCGTCGTCTCGGCCAGTCCAGCCCGCTCCGTCGAACCCTCCCTGGCGTCCATTTCGGCTGCGCTGGCCGAGGTTGCCCGCCATACCTACGACGGGGGAAGTTTCGCCGTGGAGGCGGGTCGAGCCGGCGAGCACGAGTTTACGAGTCAGGACGTCGGTCGGGTGGGCGGGGATGCCATCTGGAAAGCAGTCGAATCCGAGTACGATCCGTCGGTGGACCTGGACAATCCGGACCACCGGTTCGAAGTCGAAGTGAGAGATGACGAGGCCTTCCTATTTCGAAAGCGGATGGCCGGACCGGGCGGACTTCCGGTTGGCACCCAGGAATCACTGAACGCCCTGATCAGCGGTGGGATAGACTCGCCAGTCGCCGCGTGGCTCGCGATGAAACGAGGTGCTCCAGTCATTCCACTCTATCTCGACCTTGGGCAGTATGGCGGGGCCGACCACCGATCCCGGGCCATCGAGACGGTCCGGACCCTCACAACGTTCGCGCCGGGCCAGGAGTGGGCAGTTCGGGTGGCTCCAATCGGATCCGCCCTCGAATCCCTTGCCGAGCGGGCCGGGGGAACCAGGATGCTTTCGGTCCGTCGCCTCATGCTCCGCATCGCAGGCGAAATCGCCACGGAAACCGGGGCAAAAGGCATCGTCACCGGCGAGTCGATGGGGCAGAAATCGAGCCAGACGGTAACTAACCTGTCCGTGACCGACCGGATCACGGACTGGCCGGTCCATCGACCGGTGCTCGCATTCGACAAACAGGAGATCATTGAAAAAGCACGGGCAATCGGGACCTACGACACCGCGACGATCGATGCGGGCTGCAATCGGATCGCCCCCGATCAACCCTAAACTGCGGCCCCATTGAGCCGCGTGGAGGGTGCAGAGCCCGATGCCCTCGAGACCTGGGCCAAAGCGGCCGCCGCCGAGGTAGAAATAATACCCATCGACCCGATAGCCGATCCAGGACCGTGAGATGACCGAGATCTGCCTCCGCGGAGAATCGGACGTCGACATCCGGGAGGCATTGCTGGGCTTTGAGACCGCCCGCTCGGCCCTGGCACCCTACGAACTGTCCGAACCGTTCGAAAACACAATCGCCGTCGACACCGTGAGCCTGGGTGCCGCGATCTCGCTGCTCAACGACCTCTCCTGGTACCTCGCCCGGACGACCGAGGAGGTACTGCTTCGAGATCCCTCCGTGAGCCCCACCGAATGGCTCTCACGAGACCTTGCGACGGCCGTGAGAAACAGTACAATTCCCCCCGAGGAGACGGGGGAATACCTCAAAGTCTACGGCGAGGAAAACGGTCGACTCGTCGAGCCCATGTACGTGACCCGCCGCAAAGGCTCGATTCCCGAATACGACCTCGCGGACGTCTCTGCCACCGTGGTCGTCCGGGTGACCGAGACCGAGTTCGGGGCCGGATAGGATCCGGAACCCAGATCGCCACCCGGTTGAGAGGGTTCAAATCGCCAACCCGGTTGAGTGGGTTCAAATCGCCAACCCGGTTGAGTGGGTTCAAATCGCCAACCCGGTCGAGTGGGTCCAGATCGCCAACTCGGTTGAGAAGACCACGAACGTGCATATTCGTTTTCAGTCACACGGTAAAACTTACACGAGCGTGGGTTCCACTCACGGGTATGGAAGAGCGAGTGGTACTCGTGGGAGGCGGTGGCCGGGAACATGCAATCGCCCGGGCGCTCGCCGATACCACGTTGTACGCGTTTAGCAGCAACCGGAATCCGGGCATCGCGAAACTCGCCGCCAAGATTCGAACCGGTTCGGAGACTGACACAGGAGCGATCGTGGACTACGCCAGGGAAGTCGACGCGACGCTGGCAATGATCGGTCCCGAGGCAGCCCTTGCCGCCGGCGTCGTCGATGCACTCGAGGAGGCTGGCATCTACGCCTTCGGCCCGAAAGCGAACCTCGCCCGCCTCGAAACGGACAAAGCCTACCAGCGGGAGTTCATGGCCGAGAACGATATCGACGCCAGACCGGCTTTCGAAACGTTCGAAACCGTCGATTCGGCAGTCGAGTACCTCAAAACAGTCGAGGGCGACGTCGCAGTCAAACCGCGAGGACTCACTGGTGGAAAGGGCGTCCGGGTGACTGGCGATCAACTCTCGAAAGCCGAGGCGGTCGAGTATCTCAAGGACAGTGACTACGAGGAGTGGGTCGTCGAGGAGCGCCTGGTTGGCGAGGAGTTCACCGTGCAGGCCTTCGTGGCGAACGGCGAGGTTCGCCCCACGCTCGCGGTTCAAGATCACAAGCGGGCCTACGAGGGCGACGAGGGGCCCAACACTGGTGGAATGGGGTCGTACAGCGACAGGGGCCCCGTGCTCCCGTTCATGACCGAAGGGGAGTACGAAGCGGCCGTCGAAATCATCGAAGAAACCGTCGCTGCCCTCGATGGCTATCGTGGCGTGCTCTACGGCCAGTTCATGCTCACCGCTGACGGGCCGAAAGTCGTCGAGTACAACGTCCGCTTCGGCGATCCCGAGGCGATGAACACGCTCCCAGTTCTCGAAACCAATTTCTCCGAGGTGCTGACCGCAGCGCGGGACGGCAAGTCACTTCCCGATCTTTCCTTTACCGGGCAGGCGACGGTGTGCAAGTACGCCGTACCGGCCGGCTACCCGGTGGATCCGGAAGCAGGGGCCAAAGTCTCAGTCGAGGTCGACGCGGCCCCGGAAACCGAACTGTTCTACGCCTCGGTCGACGAACGCGAGGATGGACTGTACACCACGACCTCCCGGTCCTTCGCGGTCCTGGGCATGGGAGATTCCATCGAGGCGGCCGAGACTCGGGCCGAGACCGCCCTCGAAGACGTGGGTGAGGGGTTCCACGTCCGTCACGACATCGGGACTGCCGCGTTGATCGAGTCGCGGATCGAGCACATTCGCTCGGTCCGCGGGGAGTAACCCCACATAGCCAATCGGCTCCCCTACCCGGTCGAAGCCGAACGGCTTTTTTTGTGGGCCAGCCAGGTTCGTGATATGAACCTGGCCATCCCAGTTTTCGCACTGTTCACCGGCTTGCTTACGGGAAGTGTCTTTGCAGCTGTCGAGGCTCCGATCCCCGCGCCACCGAACATCGCGGGGGTTCTCGGCATCGCGGGAATCTATCTCGGGTATGTGCTCGTGGAAGGGAGCGATTTTACCGTGGACCTCATTTCGATTCTTGGATTGCGGTAAGCCCGAGAAATCCGTTCAAACAGCCCATCGCCCCGTCAGTAAGTGCGTTCTTCCAGATCGTAATCCTGGACCTCGCTTTCGAGGATGTTCGGCCGATACCACATCTCCGGGTCCCCGTCGTTCCAGGAAAGCATCGTGTGCTTGAGCCACTCCTCGTCCTTGCGTTCCTGATGGGCCTTGCGCCAGTGGGCACCCCTGGACTCCTCGCGGGCCAGTGCCCCCAACGCGACAGCTTCGGCCAGGTCGATCACGTTCCGCGTTTCAAACGCGTGTTGGAGTTCCGTGTTAAAGGTCCGCGAGGTGTCGGTTACGTGGAGATTCTGGAACGCCTCCCTGGCCGCTTCGATCTCCTGCAAGGCGGTTTCGATCCCCGATCGTTCGCGGAACACGTTGACGTGCTCGCCCATTGCCTGCTGGACCCGAGACCGGACCGCGGCCTGACTCACGCCCTCCTCGGTCGCCAACATCGAATCGATTCGCTCGCTCTCGGCTTCCACGGTCGACTCGATTACCGCGACGGGATCGTCGAGGGGGGCATCGTCCGCCACATCGTTCCCTGTGCCTTCGCCACCTTCGCCCGGTTCGATTGGCCACTCGTGTTCTTCGCGCTCCGCCGACGGATCCGGACCAACCGGTATCTCCGGAGTGCCGATGTCTTCACCCGATGCGGCCCGACCGGCCCGGGCACCGAAGACCAGGGTTTCGGCCAACGAATTACCGCCCAGTCGGTTGGCCCCGTGCATACTCACGCATCCACACTCGCCGGCGGCATAGAGCCCATCGATGACCGTCTCTCCCCATTCGTTGGTCTCGATACCACCCATCGTGTAGTGGGCGCCGGGTTTCACCGGCATCGGCTTCTCCAGCGGATCGACGCCCTCAAAGTCCCGAGCGAGGTGGACGATGTTCTCGAGGCGGTCCATGATCCGGTCCTCCCCAAGATGGCGCATATCGAGATGGACGTGGTCGTCATCCACCCCGCGGCCCTCGGCTATCTCGGTGAGTTCGGCCCGGGAGACCACGTCACGGGAGGCGAGTTCGCCCTCCTCGACGGCGTAGCCACGCTCGAACATGAATCGCTCTCCAGCCGCATTGAATAGTCGTCCTCCCTCACCCCGAACCCCTTCCGTGATGAGTACCCCCGTGGACGGGAGCGTCGTTGGGTGGAACTGGACCATCTCCATGTCCTCGATCGGCACGCCAGCACGGTACGCCATCGCCACGCCGTCGCCGGTATTCGCGACCGCATTGGTCGTATGTTCGAAAACCTGCCCGGCGCCCCCGGTGGCAAGAACGACGCCGTCCCGGGCTCTGAATCCGGCCACGGATCCCGTCGCGACGTCTAATGCCACGAACCCGTGACACGTTCGATCGGCCACCATCTCGTGACCGGTAACCGCTAGCTGCGTCACGTACCATTCGTCGTAAACCTCGATGCCCCGCTTGATGACCTGCTCGTACATCGAGTGCAACATGTGATGACCCGTCTCGGCTCCCGCGTACGCGGTTCGCGGGAAGGACAGGCCGCCGAAGGGTCGCTGTGAGACGGTCCCATCGTCGTTCCGGGAGAACGGCATCCCCCAGTGTTCGAGCTGAATGACCTCCTTCCTGATCTCCCGGGCGAAGGCGTCAACGGCTGGCGCATCGGCCAGGAAATCGGACCCCTTCATGGTGTCGTAAGCGTGGTCCGGCCAGGAGTCCTCCTCCTGCAAGGCCGCGTTCACGCCCCCTTCCGCCGCCCCCGTGTGGCTTCGGACCGGATGCAGCTTCGAGACGATTGCCACGTCCGAGCCGGCCTCGTGGGCCGCGATCGCCGCCCGCAGTCCCGCGCCGCCACCGCCGATGACGAGTACGTCGTGTGTGTACATGATTAGTCCCAGAATTTTAGGTCCGTCTTGGTCGCGTCGCGCTTGAGTTGCTGAATGTGTTCGGTAAGTGGGATCTCCTGGGGACAGACCGTCGTGCAGGAGAACTGGGTCTGGCAGCGCCAGACGCCGTCGTGTTCGGTGAGAATTTCAAGCGGTTCCTTGCTCCGCTCCTCGCCTTCCCGTTCATCGGGGTAGAACCGGTACCCCTTGTTGATCGCTGCCGGGCCCAGGTACACCTCCTCGTC
>CAZJZA010000049.1:0-10051 GCA_964550355.1 uncultured Halobacteriales archaeon | reverse complement strand
CGGAGTCGACGCCGCCGGAGTACGGTTTGCCGTCTTCAACGAGCCGCCCGGTCCAGGGCCCGAGGGCGGCGAAGTCGGCCTGGGACTCGAGTGGGACATCGACTTCAATCAGGTGAGTGGGTTCCCGGTTTTTTGCCAGGTGGAGGCCGTGTTTCGGAGTTCGACCCGTAATGGCTGCCGCGAGGGCTGAAGGGCCGCCTTCCCTGTTCGTCCGGGCGCCGATGACACTATTCGCGAACGATACAGCAGAAGATTCGGCCCAGGCGATATGTTCGTTGGGCCCGGGAAGGTTCCCCGCCAGATACGGCGTGCACGTGAACGAGACGGTCACACCCATCTCCCGAAGAGCGCCAACGATCCGTCGCTGTTGACGTGCAAATTCCTCGCTGACCCCCATTTCCTCCCATCGGTCGATATCCATCCCGGCCGGATTTGCGAAAGTCTGAACCCGGACCTCCGCACCCTCCTCGGCGAAGCCTTCGAGGAATTCCACACCGGGGTCGCCGATCGACTTATAGGAAATACCCGAGGCCTGGGCGGAGCCGATCTCGACGAACTCCTCGGCTCCGTAGATGTCGCCGAGCCTGAGGAGCAACTCCATCGACTTCCGAACCGCCGGAACGTCGGATTCGAGTAGTGCTTCTTCTTCGGTGGTGAGATCGATTGACATTGTTAGTTAGGTCAAATCCATTGACATTGTTAGTTTGGTCAACTTAGTTGGCATCGTTAATTTGGTCAACTCAATTGGCATCGGTAGTTTGGTCAACTCAATTGGCATCGGTATTTGGGTCAACACGATTGGCACGGTCATTGGTAGTCTTCGAGCGCGAGGTCGGAAACGCCCGGGACCGTCGCCTCGGCGAAGTCGGCCCGATCGCGGTTTTCGGGGATTGTTGCATCGATTACCCACTTCGTGAGGGTCCCGGTCTCTTTGTCCTGTGACGGATCGAGGGAGGACCCTTTCGCGTTTTCGATAGTTTCGACGTCTTGGTCGGCCTGGACGCGAGTCGAAATGGCCCATTCGACGGCATCTGGATCGGCCGGGTCGATATCCTCATCGACCACCACGACCCGTTTCATGGACGGGTGTGCGGCCAACGCTGCAAGCCCGGCGTTTTTGGCGTCGCCTTCGGTCCGCTTCTCGATCGAGACGACGCCGTGGAGCCACGAACAACCACCCGGCGTGAGAACGACCTCCTGGACCGTCGGGACCGTGTTTTCGACGATACGGTGTATCCGCGGTTCCTGGGGGAGCCCCATCAGATGGGCGTGCTCGCGCCGACCGGGTACGACGACCCGGATTTTCGGATCAGGGCGGAGGTAGATCTCTGTGATTTCCACGACCGGTTGCTGACGAACGGTATCCCAGGTCCGGGAAAGATCGACAAACGGCCCTTCTGAACGGGTTTCCTCGAGAATGCGCCCGGTCATCACCAGTTCGGCGTCCGCCGGGACAGTGAGTCCATTCACCGTCGTCGTCGCCAAGTCGCCAGAAAGAAGCGCATTTGCGACCTCCAGTTCGCTCATGTCGGGGCTCCCGGACGTCGCCGCGGCCAGTTCCACGGCGGGATGGACGCCGACCACGATGGCGACGTCGAGCGGGCCGTCAGTCCGATTCCGAATATCGTAGAGATGGCGTTCGACGAGACGCATGACGAAATCCGACCCGCCATCGTACATCAAGCGGTGAAAGGAGAGGTTGTGAACGCCCGAATCGGGATCGCGAGCGATTACGATACCCGAGGCGATATACTGGCGTTCGTGTTCTGCATAATAGGTCGGAATCGGCACGTAATCGGCCACGTTCGGCGAATCGGCGACGTGCTCGAACGTCGCTTCGGTTGGTTCGGATAGCGGACGAGGCGAAGTCGTCGCTTGCGTCAACGCCCCAACGATTTCGGCTGGTTCGATTCCCAGCGCCTCGGCGATGCGGTCCCGGGAGGAAACGACGTTCGTCACGGCCGAAACATTCGGATAGCCCGCGACGTCCTCGAAGACGAGCGGCTGTGACTCGTCCTTTCCGGCGAGTGCCGCGAGTTCGAATCTGGGGTCGACGGGTTCGGTGAGCGTCGTCACCGACGACCCCGACAAGACGGTTCGCAGTCCCATAGCGGCCCTTTTCCGGCCCGCCCATTAAGTATTCGCGATCAGGGCTACCGCAAGGGAGTAACGTGTCGAACGTCTCAAGTTTCCCCCTCCCTACCAACTGATATGGGCACGCCGCGGGACGATCGAAGCGAACAGACGGCCGTCGTGATCGAGCGCCTGCGGGCAGAGTATCCCGACGCGACGATCTCCCTCGACTTCTCGAACCGGTTCGAACTACTGATTGCCGTTGTTCTCTCCGCCCAGTGCACCGACGAACGGGTGAACGAGATCACGGAGACGCTCTTCGAGCAGTATCAGTCCCCGGTGGATTTCGCGACCGCAGACGAGGGGGCTGTCGCCGAGGTAATCGGTTCCTGTACCTATCCGAACAGCAAAGCCTCGTATCTCGTCGGGATTGGAAAGACACTACTCGAAGAGTACGATGGAGCCGTACCGGACACGATGGAGGAGTTGACGGAGTTACCCGGCGTCGGGCGCAAGACTGCAAACGTCGTGCTGCAACACGGACACGACACGTCCTCCGGTATTGCCGTCGACACCCACGTCATGCGACTTTCTCGGCGACTAGGGCTCACGAACGAGGAAAATCCCGACGCAATCGAGCAGGACCTCCTCGAACTCGTTCCAAAAGAAGATTGGAGAACGTTCACCCACTGGATGATCTCTCACGGGCGGGCCGTCTGTGCTGCTCGCTCCCCGAACTGTGCGGACTGCGTCCTCGAAGACGTCTGTCCGTCGTCGCGACTCGAAGAGCAATGAGTGAAGGTAAGCGGGCCGAATCCCGCAGTCTTTTGCCAACCGGGAGCGTCTCACCAATAATGTCCAGGGGGCGTTTGAGATGAAAGTGGGGATTTTCGACCCGGAAGATCGGCTCGACCGGGATTTCGACTTTTCCCAGTCGGAACCGATCGAACTTCTGCGCATCGAGTCGGTAGCGGAGGGTACCGAGATCGAGTCGGGGCTTTCTTCCGTCGCTCCCGTTGGCGAATCTGCACTCCTCGATTTGTTCCGAGCAGACATCGAGGCTCCGATTATTCCCGTTGCCGTCGATGCAGGTGTGATGTCGGTCCCAAAAAGTGAGTTTCAGGCTGCCATCGACTCATTGGCAGAGGGAAATCTCGATCTGGTCGACGTCCCGACAATCGAGGTTCAGTTGGGAAACCGAACGTTTCGGGCCCTGATGGACGTGATGGCGGTGACTGCAGAGCCGGCGCGGATTTCCGAGTATCGCACGACAAAAGGTAAAGACGGGACGGTCATCGACCGGGTTCGAGCAGATGGAGTTGTGGTTTCCGGACCGGCCGGAACCCCGGGCTACGGGACAGCTGTCGAAGGCCCAGTTCTCGACCCTGGCGTCCGGGGCCTCGCCGTCGTTCCGGTCGCACCGTTTCGAACACAACACCCCCGATGGGTTCTCGCGCCGCCAATCGAGATCGAGGTCGTCCGTGAGGAGGTGCCGGTTTCACTCGTCCTCGACGATCGAGAAGTCGAGACGGTACCAGCGAACGAATCACTCCGCCTCGAATGGGGGAAGCCGCTCGAGGTGGCCGTCCTCGACCAGTCGGTGTCGCCACTCGATGTCACAAAATCTGTCGAGTAGGTTTTTTCTGCGAGCCTTCCTCGGGAAGATTTTCGGGTTATAACTCCCCTTCTTCCCGAAGTGCAGCCATGATGTCATCCACGAGCGAGTCGACGTCTTCGTAGGGGAACTCGGCGTGAGGGGCAAGTTTCGTTGCCAGTTCCATAACGGAGAACTTGTGGTCGCCAGCTATGAAGGTGGTTCGCGGGCCTTCGGGAAGGGCCGGGACGAGATCCATTTGGCCCGTGACTGGATACTCGGCGTCCTCGAATGCCGCGACGAATTCCTCGCGGAGGTCCTCTTCGACGGTCATATATTCGAGTTCCGGCGCGTTCAAAAAAGGGTTGTGGAACGGCTAGCCAGGTGAAAGCGGTTCTCGCTCAGCCGAAAGGAGGTTGTGGACCGGAGAAAATGGGTTTTGGAGAGGAGCGCACGAGCGGAACTCAAGTTTTTTGGTCACAGCCAGCCATCTCCGAGTTATGCGGGATGCGTTGACTGCGTGGCGGACGGACGTGGATCGAGAGATCGCAGAGCTCCTGCCACGGACGATTACCGAGGAGACGTTGGCCGAGTTATTCGGAGCCCCCCGATTCGAGTACGATACGGAGGCGATCGAAAAGGCGCTTTTCGAGCCAGTCTGGGACCTCCTCGACCGTGGTGGAAAACGTTGGCGACCGGTTCTGTTCCTGGAACTCGTCAGAGCCCTTGGCGAGGACCCGGCACAGTACCTCCCTTATGCGACGATTCCCGAGATCCTCCACACGGGGACGATCATCGTCGACGACGTGGAGGACGACGCCACGCTCCGCCGCGGCGAAGAGGCGATTCACCTACGGTACGGGACGGACATCGCCCTGAACGCCGGGAACGCGCTTTACTTCGTTCCGCTCAAGATTATCTCCCAGAACCCCGCGGATCTGAAACCGAGTCAGCAACTCGCGATCTACGAGATGTTGACCTTCGAACTCAATCGTACACACCTGGGCCAGGGTACCGATATCGTCTGGCACAACACCCCAAGCGTCGAGATTACCGAGGATCAATATCTCGAACTGAGTGCGTGTAAGACCGGCTGTCTGGGGCGGATCGCCGGACGCCACGCGGCACTCGTCACCGATCGACCCGATTCGGTCGAGAATGCCTTTGCGGCCTACGCCGAATCGCTCTCTATTGCCTTTCAGATCGGCGACGACATCCTCGACGTGAAAAACTCACTCGACCAGGCCGGCGAGTTCGGCAAGGCATTCGGCAACGACATTCGAGAGGGAAAACGGACCCTGCTCGTGATTCACGCACTCCGGGAGGCCGATCCAGAAGAGAGTGAACGGCTCGAATCGACCCTCGATGCCGAGGAAGTCACGGACGAAGAGATCCGGGACGCCCTGGCCCTGCTTCAGGAAACAGATAGTGTCGTCCATGCCCGGGAGACGGCCGAAAAACTCGCTACAGACGCGCGTTCGCATCTCGAGGGACTCGATCTCGACCCGGAGGTACAAGAATCGCTAAACGAGTTCACCCATTACGTCATCGAACGTAATCGCTGACGATTTTCCAGGACGTAACCGAACCAGTTTCCCATTACGACAACGAATCCGACCCCTCACCAGGTGATTCCAGTTCCGTCGCGATCCGGTCGAGGATCTGCCTGGCTTCGGACTGGGCCACCCGCTCCGCCCTCTTTTGAACCCAACCCAGAGAGACCCCAAACGGGAGAGAAACGGTTCCTGGGGAAACCGATTGTGGGTCGTATTCGATCTCGAGTTCGATTCGAGACGATTTCCCACCATCCAGTTCAGAGACATTCCACCGGCCACGGGCATCGAGTTCGTCGATAACCTCCCACTCGATAGTTTGAGGCGGGCGAAGATCTACGAGACGGGTTCGAACGTCGAAGGACGTCCCAAACAACTGAAAGCGGAGTTCGTACTCGGTTCCAGGGCCACTCTGGCCCTCTCCCAAGACGGTCTCGAGATACGCCGAATACGCCGGATATCTCGTGAAATCCCGGAGCGTCTCAAACACCATGGCCGGTGGTCGATTGACCTGACGGCCCACCTCAAGTCGGTCCACGAGTGAAACTACCGAACCGGGATCCAAAGAGCGTACCGGCCTGTCTCGGTTCGTTGTGCAGGCCCTTCTATCCCGCCGCCGTTTCGGCCGGTCTAACGAGTCGTTTTACCGGCCCGTCCATCCCGTCGCCGTGCCGATCAGTCTATCCTCTCGCTTTACCGGCCCATCCATCGCGCAGATTTATCCCGACAGCACACAAAATCGGCGTATAATGCTCGACGGGACGAATGTGGCACTGGGGATTACCGGAAGTGTCGCCGCCGTGACGGTCGTCGAACTGGCCCACGAACTCCGCCGACGGGGGGCGACAGTCCGGGCGGTCATGACCGAGGCTGCACAGGGGATCGTCCACCCGGACGCGGTGACCTACGCGACCGACGCAACGGTCGTCACGGAACTCACCGGGAACGTCGAGCACGTCGAACTCTGTGGGAAAGACGGGTGGGCCGACGTCTGTCTCGTCGCCCCGGCAACCGCCAACACCATCGGCAAGATTGCCGGCGGTATCGACGACACGCCGGTGACGACGACCGTGACGACCGCTCTCGGTGCCGGGATTCCGCTCGTCTTGGCTCCAGCAATGCACGAAGGCATGTTCGACCACCCGGGAGTGGACGAAAATCTCGAAAAACTCGAATCCTGGGGCGTCAGCGTCGTTCCCCCACGGGTCGAGGAGGGGAAAGCGAAAATCGCCAGCGCGGACACGATCGCTCTCGAAACGGCCAGAGCCACCCCACCGTCGCCGCTTTCCGGCTCCCACATCGTGGTCACGAGTGGCGCGACGGCCGATCCCATCGATCCAGTTCGGGTGCTCACAAATCGTGCGAGCGGGCAGACGGGACGGGCCATCGCCCGGGGGATCTACGTGAACGGCGGATGGGTGACGCTCCTCCACGACGGTGGGGAAGTCCCGTATGCAACCGTCCGATCGGTCGAAACTGCCGCCGAAATGACCGACGCGGCACTGGAAGCCGCAGCCGAGGCCGACGCGCTCGTCTCCGCCGCCGCGATTTCGGACTACACCGTCGAACCGGCTCCGGAAAAATTGTCCTCCGGGGTGGATCGATCACTCGACCTGCAACCGACACCAAAATTGGTTGACGCCGTCCGCGAGGTGCGTCCTGGGCTTCCGATCGTGGGCTTCAAACTCGAAAGCGACCCGGATTCGCTTCCCGAATCAGCCCAACGACTGCTCGACCGGGTCGGCATGGCCTTCGTCGTCGCTAATGAAACCGGCACAATGGGCGGGGATTCGACCGCGGCGGAACTCGTTTTCAGAGAGGAGACAAAGCCCTTTGCGGGGTCGAAAGCCGATCTCGGGCTCCGGATAGCCGAAGAACTCGCAGCGATTCTGTAACGGAGAGGTGTGATCCAGTATCGGAGAGATGCAATCCGTACCGTAGAGGTGTGATTCTGTAACGTAGAGAGGCGATCCTGTGACGTAAAAATGTGATCCTGTATCGTAGAGAAGCGATCCCGTTTCTCAGACGAGTAAGCCGATCAGGACGCCACTGAGTACCACCACCATCAGTACGATACTCGCGGCGATGGTGGCCCGGAGGCTTCCAGGTTTGATCGGCGTCTCCGATTCGGTAAGAGACGTGCGGAGTCGATTGAGCAACGGGTACGGGTTCGTAATCGTTCCCGCGATCCCGTACGCTCCGCCGGCAACCACCCGGTCAACCGCGGCAAAACTTTCGGTGACTCCCCGCACGAGCGCCCGCGTACCGTAGAATGCAGACGGGTTGATCACCGCATCGACGTCGGGAACCCACCCGATTTTCGAGAGTGGCTTTTTCACGAGCACGAACCCGAGCAACCCTAATCCCGCGAGGATGAGTCCCTCGGTGATGTGACTCGTCGTAAAGGGATGGGCGTTTGCCGTGCTGCCGGGAAGCACCGAGAAGAGGTATTCCGGGAAGAGACCAAAGAAAATGGTCAACGCGGCGATAGAGAGCATCGCGACCCGCTGTCCCCAGGCCGACCAGGCGATCGAGTACTCTTGACCGTGATCGTGGTAGAAGGCGTAATACCCGAATTTGATGAAGGACATGAACGTCCCGACGCCAGCGGCCATGAGCAGGTAATAGATCACCGTGAGATGTTCCTCGTGGGCGGCCGCCGTGATCATCCCTTTGCTGACGAAACCGTTGAACCCGGGAAACCCGCTAATCGAGAGCGCGGCGATAGTGAAGGCGAGCGCCGTAAATGGAAGGTGTCGCCGAAGTTTGCCCAACTGGTCCAGGTTCTGCTTCCCGGTCTGCGCGATGATCACCCCGGCGGTCATGAACAGGAGTGCCTTGTAGAGAATGTGATTGAAGACGTGGGCGAAGGCCCCGGCAGTCGCCAGTGCGGTCCCGATCCCGACACCTGCGACCATGTAGCCGACCTGGGACTGGATATGATAGGAGAGGAGGCGGCGCATGTCGTTCTGGAGCAACGCGTAAATCACGCCGATCAATGCCATGGCCGCGCCCATGTACGCGATGGCGATTTGCCCATCGGGGAAGGCACGAGCGAGCCCGTACACCCCGGTTTTCGTCGTGTAGACCGAAAGGAAAACGCTCGCGGCGATGTGCGGGCGCGGGTACGTGTCCGGCAGCCAGGTATGCAAGCCCACGAAGCCCACGTTCACGCCGATGCCGATGGCAGCGAGTGCGGTGGGAACGCCGGCTACAATACCGTCACTTGCACTGAAGAGGAACGACCCAACCTCGGTGTAGTGCCAGACGACCGCAGCCATGAGCAGGCTGCCTCCCAACCCGTGGTAAATCGCGTACCGGAATCCCGCTCTGACGGCTTCCCCTCCGTAATCCCAGACGAGCAGGGTACTCGTGACCGCCATGAGTTCCCAGAAGAATACCATCGTCAGCCAATCGCCGGCGAAGACCGCTCCCAGACTGGTTCCGACGTAGCCAAGCGCGAACGCTGACTGCATATTCTCCGCGTCCGACGAATACGAATAAAGCACAGCGGCTGCCCCAATGAGCCCGAAAATAATCCCCATGAGCCGGGAGAGAGTATCGACCTGGAAGAGAATCGCATCGAAGCCCAGGAAGGTCATTGGAATGTGCGTCCCGGCGGGAGCGAGAAGCGACCACACTGAGACACCCCCAGTCACAATGACGCCGAGTGCGTGGCCGAGCCGACGGGAAAGGAATGGCAGTGCAATCGCGACGGCGAGTACCACGAACGCGGGCGGAAGGAGAGTGAGAAGACCCATCAGAGAGCCACCTCCACAGCGTTATCGACGATCTGGTAAATCAATTCGAGAAAGATCGCCCCCTGGGGATCGATCCCGAGCACGACTGCGCCACTCACGGCAACGACGATCGGGCCGAGCATGAACCAGGTACTCTCGGCTCCGATCGATCGATGCTCCCACCCACCTGGTGGCGGACCGCCGTGGTGATGAGATTCGTCGTTGTGACCCGCATCATCGGTGCCGCCCGAGCCACCCTGCTCGATATCACTTGGATTGCGATCTACCGCGTAATCCCCGGCGTCTTTCCCCGAGTGGGAACCGCCATCCGCCCGAGCCGGTTTGCCGCCGAATGGTCCTTCGATGACCGGTTTCGCATCGGAGTCCGCCGGCGTCTGGAAAAAGGCCTGATAGATGATGGGCCAGAAGTACGCGATATTGAGCAGCCCCGAAATCAAGAGCACGAGGACGAAAATGCTGTGGCCCGCATCCACGCTCCCGATGAGGAGATACCACTTGCTCACAAACCCGGCCAAAAGTGGCAAGCCGGCCATGCCAACGCTGGCCACGCCGAAGGCGATCATGGTGAGCGGCATCCGTCGACCGATTCCGACCATGTCGCTGATGTCTTCGGTATGGGTCTCGACGTGAATCGCGCCGGCGGCAAAGAACAGGGTGAGCTTCATGAACGCGTGAGCGGGGATATGCAACAGTCCACCGACCATGGCGGCCGGTGAGAGGAGGGCCAATCCGAGGACGATATAAGACAACTGGCTAATCGTCGAGTACGCCAGTCGGCGTTTGAGATTGTCCTGGCGGAGCGCGATTACGCTCGCGGTCACGATCGTCAGCCCCGCAACGATGGCGAGGGGAAGACCCAACCCAAAGTCGGACATCTGCACCGGGCCGAACACGTCGAGGACGACCCGGGCGATCGCGAAGACGCCACTTTTGACGACCGCCACGGCGTGTAACAGTCCCGAGACGGGCGTCGGGGCGCCCATCGCGTCCGGGAGCCACGAGTGGACCGGCATGAGCGCGGCTTTGACGCCGAATCCGACCACAAGCATCGCCACGACGGCCATCATCTT
>CAZJZA010000048.1:0-10115 GCA_964550355.1 uncultured Halobacteriales archaeon | reverse complement strand
CGAGTGATTCGTTAACCTCTTCTATTGGGGCGGGTCCGGCTTCGTCTGCTGGAACACTAATTTCCTCGTAGACGTGAAGGACGTGCACTTCCACCGGTTCGTCGAGTGACGGAAACGAATCGATCGTTTCGATTTGTCTTCTGGCCCGTTGTTCGTCGTTATCGACGGGAACCAACACGCGATACATGTCAATGACTTGCATTGCCATCCCTATAAACATTGTATGCGTCTGTTTCCCGCCCAGCAAAATTAGTGATCACAGTCGGTCGAGACATTCACCTGTTCCTCGACGAATTACAATCTGCCCACGTTACTAGTTGGAAAATCAAGAGCGAAGAAACCGTTCTCGTGAAGTGATTTTGCTTTCACCCGGAAAAATCAGTGCATCAAACCGGGAGTGCGACTCTCGTGTTTTTCTGGAGATGATGAAGGGCGAAAAGGACGGCGATGATCGCAATGGCTCCGAACTGGACCGTCCGATCCGGAAAGACCATGGCGAGCACGCCAATGGCGAAAAAGCCAGATCGGGTCACATAGGTCCGGATCCGTCCGTACGGAAATCGGTAGTTGATCCCGTGAATCATCGCTATCGCGCCCACCATCGCCGAACCTCCGGCGATGAGTGTCGGACTCGAAAGATTTCCACCGAGAATTTCGGGGTGGTACACGAAGGTGAACGGCAGGATGAAAAGCGGGAGGGCGATCTTAATTGATTCGTAGGCAGTCCCCCAAAAGTCCCCGCCTGCGATCCCTGCAGCGACAGCGACAGTCGTCGCAATCGGTGGCGTCAATCCGGCCAAGATCGCCGCGTAAAACACGAAGAAATGAGCGGCCAGATCCGGGACGAAAAACTGGTTGATCAGCGAGGGAGCGATCAACAACGCCACAACGGTGTATGCCGCAGTCGTGGGCATTCCGAGGCCCATGAGAATGCTAATTCCCATCGCGAGAATGACCGCGATTAACATCACGCCCCCCGAGAGGTCCATGAGGGCGAGCGAGATGGCAGTCGGAACGGCAGTTGCCATCAGGATGTCGACGACACCGTTAATGGCCGCCAAAATGATGGCAACCGGGGCGAGGACGATAATCCCTTCTCTGAACCCGTCGACGGTCTGGACCGCGACGATCCGGAGGGTCTTTGGAATCCCCCGGTCGTCGATGGTGAGCGCCCTGAGGACCGGAATGAGCACACCCATGGCCATCATGCTCACTGCCGTGTAAAGCGCCGATGTCATGACCGTGTACTGGACGATACCCAGGAAGTAAATCAACACGAAAAGCGGGATTCCGTACTTGACACTCTCGAAGACCATTGACCAGTTGGTCATCGTTTCGTCGAGATGGTCTGTTGGATCAGTCGGTCCGATTTGTGGGGCCGCCACGTAGTGGACGGCCAGAAAGATGGAAACGACGAGAATCGCCGCCGGAATTAATCCCGCAACGATGACATCGATATACGTGATCCCCATGATGAGCGAAGCCATGATGAAAGCTCCCGCCCCCATGACTGGTGGAAGTACCTGTCCCGACGTCGAGGCGACCGATTCGATTGCCCCGGCACTCTCCGGACTGACACCACTGTCTTTCATCAGCGGAATAGTAAAAGAACCCGTCATTCCGGCGTTCGCGGTCTGGCTCCCGTTAATAGAGCCAATTATCGCACTTGCAATAACGGCCGTCTGGGCGATGCCAGAATCGATGTACTTCGCCGACCGAACGGCGATCCGGAAAATGAGATCAAATGCGCCGTACGTCTTCAACAACCCGGCAAAGAGCAGGAAAAGCGCGATCCACGCCGCGACGAGCTGGTTCAAAAACCCGAAGAAACCGTCGATGCTAATGACCAGAATCCGAAGCGTGCGCGTCGCCGAGAGACCACCATGTTCCAACACACCGGGCATCCACGGACCGGCGAGGCCGTAGCCGATGCCGATCAGAACAACGGCGAGAAAGGTCACGCCAAAGGAGCGCCACGTGAGATAAATGATAGCGAGCGTGAACGCAATTGCAATCCAGTACTCAATTGGGTCTGCATGGCCCAAACTGGTAACGTACAATCGGTGAAATTGGAGAAACAGGTACCCCGCCGTGACGGCCGAAACGACGGCCGAAACGATCAGGGCGGCGACGTCGAAGTAGTCTCGGTCATCTATGGCATCAGGCAGCTCGGAAAATATGTACAACAGGAGGGTTCCACCGAGAAAGAGAACCCCGTATTTCGCCCGCGGCCAGAACTGCGTGGACGCGTAGTAAATTATCATCGCCCAGAATGGAATCGAGCCGTAGGTAACGAGCAACTCGATGTACTTCCGGTATCCCGATTCTTCGTGACCGATCGGCCACAATGATTCAGTTGCTGCCGGCTCTGGTGCCGAATTCGTTTCATCACTTGTGGCCGACGATTTCCTTTGCGTGTCCGTATCGTCCATGTATATGTAGGTGTGTCAGATGGGCTTCGTGGGGGGACCGGCGGGGACGAGGCCGTTTAGGTTATCCGCTCGTCCACTCGTCGTTCCAGAGATCGTTCTCCTGGTAAAACTCTGCGATTCCCGGATGAATCTCCAGGTCCGGGATCACCGTGGTAGTCATGATCCCTGGGTCGTCGTAATTAAGCGTCGTCGGATCGGACTCTCGTATCGTATCGTGGTGTTCGTGGGCGATACGGGCTATTTCCTTGGACGCTTCCGGCTCGATATCGGGACCGAAGGCCCATTGGGCGGCAAGCGACCAAGAGACGACCTCACTGGTGACCTTGTCCACATCCTGCTCGTAGCCATACGCCTCGAATTCTTCGAGGATCGCGCCCGGTACGTCCTCGATAGCTTGTCGGTAGTCATCATCGACCTCGAGCAAGTAGAGGTCTCCACCGCTCCGAACATCGACTTCCTGTACCCATCCTGAAAGGGCCACTCCATTCGCTCCGTAGACACAAAGCGCGTCGACGCGGCCTTCCTCGACGGCACCGGGGATGTCGCCCGTGTCGACGTTGAGAATGTCGTTTTGCTCCCAGAGCCCCGCCTCTTTGATTACCTCCTCGGTCAGCAGCCGGGTCCCGAATCCCGGCTGAATCGGGTAGATAGTGTACCCACCCTCTGCGAGGTCGGCCGTGGACTCGAGACCCGACCCCTCAAGTGCGACCCAGTGAATCTGGAGCGACGTAAACATGAACCCCTGCTGAGGGAGTGTGTCGACAGGGTCCTCCGCGAATGGTCCTTCTTCGGCCATCGCTTTGGCGATCGAGTTGTTGTCGACGCCCATTGCAGGGATGTTGCCGTTGTCAAATTCGTAGAGATTCGCCGTCCAGCCGTCCGTAACCTGGGGCGAAATACTTACGGTATCGCTATGTTCGTTTGCAGCGCGTGCCAGAGCCTGCGCCGCCGCCTGGGTCGAACTGTTCTGGGAAGTTGCTCCGATGGTCACCGTGTAGCTCTCGGGTTCCTCCTCTTCAGTAGTGCCCTCATCACCGCCTTCATCGCCGTCTCCCCCGAGACACCCGGCAGTGCTGATGACGCCGACAGTGGCCGCTCCCTTCAACACGTCACGCCGATTCACGTTATCCATTGGCATACGAGGCTACGATTAAAGCCAATGTAAATAAGCATTGGGGCATCCTTATAAAGCGAGTTTCCGCTTCTGCTGGAGAACGCCCACCCATTCGCGCAGATCAGTTGGTCTGCCGAAATAATTTGCCGGTCGATAGAACATCCCCACGATTTACATCTGGTGCAGAAAAACGAAGTCTCCCCCCTGCATAGAGCGCTTTAGTAAAAATAAATCTAAAAATCACAATCGCTATCGAAGTTGAGTTCGAAAGAACTGAGTTCTAGTCCGAAGTCCGAAGACGGCGGACGAAACTCGGTTTAGTTACGAACGACGTTTGTCGCGCGCGGCCCTTTGGGGGCCTGTTCGATGTCGAAATCGACGTCCTGTCCTTCTTCGAGGTCCGGGCCGCCAACGTCCTCCATGTGGAAGAAAACGTCCTCGTCCGCGTCCTCAGTCGTAATGAATCCGTAGCCGCCAGTGTCGTTGAAGAAATCAACCTTACCGTTTGCCATTGCAAACTGTGATAGGCCCGGCCCCCGGATAACGCTTCCGAGGGTCGTGGTACCACGAAGGGGGCGATAACCGACGTTTGTAGCGATATACGGCGTTCAAATCCAAAAACCACAATTCACCCGAACAGTTCGGACACAAATTATCTAAAATACTTCGAAAAGACCGAACGTGAACTATTCCGGGAAGCTAAACCGGGAAGATAAACCGATAAGCCAAACCGGGAGGTTATTCTTCGTCATCGGATTCATCGTCTTCATCCGCTTCATCGTCGTCATATTCGTCTTCGTTCACCTCATCTCCAGACTCGACATCTTCCTCGCCATCGTCGTCAAATTCGCTTTCGTCCTCTTCACCCTCTGACTCGTCGTCTTCTTCTACCTCACCGAACTCGTATTCTAATTCAGCGTGGCGATTGTCGGTTTCGATTTCTATCTCGACTTCGTCTGTCTCATCGGGAATCGTTACCGTAATCTGGCCAGCCGTATCGGTCTCTCCAACCAGATTGTCGTTTACAGAGACCGTCGCGTTTGCGACTGCCGTCCCATTACTCACGGCCGTAACGGTCACCGACTCTCCGCTCGCGATCGTTCCGTTTACACGGAACTCGAGCGGATCCATGGACCTCTCGAACTCCTCATCATTTTTTTCGGTCTCATCCTCGAAACCGACCTCGTACTTACCGGACTGCTCGAATTCGGCTTCCAGTTCGAGTTCCTCGGCCCCATCGGGGACGAATACCTCGATCGTCCCGTCGGCGTCGGTGGTCCCAATGAACTCACCATTCGCTTCAATCTCGGCTCCGGCGAGGGGTGTTTCCTCTACTGTTGCCGTGACTGTGACACTCTCGTTGGCCGTTACATTTCCATCAGTGGCAAGTTCGATGTACCGCTCGTCATCGTCGTCGAACTCGCTTTCGTACCCAGTCTCGGTCTCTGCGTCGTCATCGTTACTCGATGCGAGGGCAATCGTTCGCTCACCTTCGAAATCGGGTTCGATTTCGACTTCGAATTCGTCTTCGGTGGGGACCTCGACTGCGAGTTGACCGGTTTTGTCAGTTTCACCGGCGATCTCGCCGTTGACTTCTACTGGGGCATGGGGCACTGGTACACCCTTGTAGGTGGCCGTAAGCGTGACGTTCGCTCCCGGTGTGACTGTTCCAGCGACAGTGAC
Source organism: uncultured Halobacteriales archaeon (assembly GCA_964550355.1). Classification (GTDB taxonomy): domain Archaea; phylum Halobacteriota; class Halobacteria; order Halobacteriales; family Halobacteriaceae; genus Halodesulfurarchaeum. The sequence continues at coordinate 4,886 of CAZJZA010000048.1, read as the reverse complement.
GTTGATTGCACCGTCCGCGTCGTCTGCCCACGGAGGCGGTGCTGTTTGGAGGGGGCTATCGGCAACTTGAACCGCGCCGACACCACCCGCCCCGATGGCGAGTACCGAAAGCACGATTGCGGCGATTTGTTCGGGCGACATTGAATGATCCACTTGGATAAACAGGCTCAGCCTATGTAAACGGGCAACGCCCTCGTCTCCATTTCAGGTGACTCAACCTGATTTTGGCCGGATTACTCCGATTTTCCCAATCGGCATTGACCTGGCCACAAAGAGAACGGATTTCCAGTGAACTGCGAATGTCTGCTGTGTCTCCAATCGGTACGCTTGTAACGGCACGGAAACAAACAGGGATAATGAATGCTGTCCCGCGGTCTTCCAGTCTCGACCGCACACAGAATTTGCGGTCGCGACTCGACCACTGCTCCCGCAATAGAGCGGGGTATCCCTCTACCAATCGCGACGACCTTCCTCCCCGGTATTTCGATCAAATGGTCGCCAGAACAGTGATAACATGACCCGCGTCGTCGCACAAGGGACCTTTGACTTGCTGCATCCGGGACACCTTCATTACCTCCGTGAAGCCGCCTCCTTGGGGGATGAACTCCACGTCATCGTCGCCAGACGCGAAAACGTCACACACAAAGATCCGCCCATCCTCCCGAACCGGCAACGGCGGGACGTCATCGCTTCCCTCGAAATGGTCGATGCGGCCCACGTCGGCCACGAATCCGATATTTTTGCCCCAATCGAAGCGTTGGACCCGGACGTGATCGCACTCGGATATGACCAACACCACGACGTCGAAGCGATCAGTGAGGCACTCGAGGAGCGAGGAATCGAGTGTCGTGTCGTCCGAGTTTCAGGCCGAGAACCACAGTACGATACCGAAATTTTGTCGACCGGGGACATTATCGACCGCGTTATTGACCAACGCGGAGACAAAGTGGAGTGACCGGTTACGAACGGGTGGAAAACCTGGGAAGCCATTTAGGATCGGAACTCTAAGATAAGAGGGTGAGCGTTCGTCAACTCATCAGGGGAACGGTCCCCTGGAGCACTCTCGAGGCAGTTGGGCAGGAACTGGCCCAGCGATACGACCGGGAGTCTGTCCGCATCGAGTTTCTGGAGGCCGAAAATTGGCTCTCGACCCCGATCGTCGTCGACCACGAATGGTTTGTCAAGGTCATATCACCCCGAAACGCTTTCGTCCACGCCGTATTCACCGGTGCGCGAAACCTGGGTGCGTTTTCGAGTGGCACGGCCGGATTTTTCGAACACTTCGAGGATCCCGGAGAGATGGCAAAACACGAACTCGAGGCAACGCGACAGATCCGTGAGGTAGGTGTGAATGCCCCTGAACCGATCGAAGCGTTTGAAGTCGATTCCGTCGGCGTAGTCGTCTTCGATTATCTCGAAGGCTTTCGCACGCTCGAAAAGTGTGCCCCTGCGGAGATCCGAGTGCTGCTTCCATCCCTTTTCGAGGCTCTTTCGACGATGCACCGGAATGGACTCACACACGGTGATCTCAGGGGTGAAAACGTTCTCGTCCAGGACGGAGAGATTTTCTTCATTGACGCGACAGCGGTTCGGTCCGGAACGATTCCCCAGGCACGGGCCTACGATCTGGCAAGTGCACTCGGTACGCTCGAACCACACGTCGGGGCAGCTGACGCCGTCGAAGCTGCTGTCAATCAGTACGGAGTCGATATCGTTCTCGACGCCGTCGATTTTCTAGATTTCGTCAACATCCGCCCGGATCACGATTTCGATGCCGCTTCCGTTAAAGGCGAAATCAACACGATCGCATCCTGAAAAATTATGGGCGGAGAGGGCATTTATGAGCGGAATAGGGGTTGAGGGGTGGAATAGCGATTTATGAGTGGAATAGGGGTTGAGGGGCGGAAGGGAGATTTATGAGCGGAAAGTGGGCTTATGGGCGGAAGGGAGATTTATGAGCGGAAGGGGGATGTTCCCGTAGACCCGGGGAGCGGGAGGGGGTGGCGGGCCGTTCCGGGAGTACCGGTCTTCGACGAGAAAAGCGTCGGTGACCGGCATTCAAAATTGTGGTATCCTTCCTTATAAACTGTTCGAGCTACTCCCGAGAGCAGTTACTGCCCTCTATCTTCGAGTGCGGGAAACCGCTCTCGAACAGCCTGAACAGTGCCGGGTTCGAGTGAAACAATCGTTGTCTCCGGGTCGGGACCCAAAGCTCGGACAGTCGTCCCCCATGGATCGATGACACGAGATCGACCGATCAGCCCGTCTCTCCCTCCTGCAGGACCAGCTCCGTTGACTGCGGCCACGTAAAACAGATTTTCAATGGCCCGAGACCTGGTCAGCGTCGTCCAATGCTCGATGCGGGGATACGGCCAGGCGCTTGGCACCAGCACCAACGTTACCCCAGCCTCGAGAAGTTCCCGGTAGAGTTCGGGGAATCTGAGATCATAACAGGTGGTGATTCCAACCGTAAAGCCGTCCAATTCTGCCGTTTCCAGCCTTTCACCGGGGGTTAGCAATTCCGATTCCGCAGACTCGTACCCGAAAAGGTGTCGTTTTCGATAGGTGAGAAGGCGCTCACCATTTCTCCCGAACAACACGCTCGTGTTTGCCAGTCCAGTGTCTGCCGGTTTCGGTGTCCGGGTCTTTGCTAAGTCCTCGATGATGCTTCCCGCCAACAGTGCCATGTCGAAATCGCGTGCCAGATCCCGCATTCGGGAGAGTGTCTCACCTTCCAACCCTTCAGCCGCGGTATCGTAGGTTTCAGCGGCAAAATACCCGACGTTCCAGAGTTCGGGAAGTACTACCAGGTCTGCACCGCTAACTGCGGCATCTTCGATCGCCGTTTCGGCTCGCTTTTCGTTCCCGCGGCGGTCTCCGCCTTCGATGTGAATCTGCAGTACGCCGAGTTTCATCGTTCACCCAGGTGGGTCAAGAGAGCGTTTTCGAGGTTGGCGATTTCACCGTCGAGGTTCCGACGGAAGAAGGTCTCGACGCCCGGGATGTGACCGTCGACCGAGAACGTATTGACAATCCTCGTACCGATGTCACTTTCCTCGATCCGGTGTTCCCCCGAAACGTCAAAGAAGGACGATTGCCCTTCGAAGCGAACGAAAGTCGGTGGGGTCTGTTCGACAGTTCGAGTCCGAACAGAAATCGTCTTGCTGAGGCCTGGAACGGGAAGCGTGACGTGCCATATCACGGTCTCGCCCGACGTTTCGAAGTTATCGACGACGCTTATGACTCGTGCACGATTGTTCGGGTCGGCCACGAACCCCCAGACTGCCTCCGGATGCGCTGAGACAGCAAATTCCCGTTCGAGCCGAGCGGTCATACAGCCCCTTCTGGGTCGTTCACAAAAAGTGTCCCCTTCGTGTACCCCTGGCCTTCCCAATTTCGGGCCGGAGATAACAGTTTAGGCTCGTTCGACACGCCACGTCGTGGATCGCGAGCGCCCCCATTTCTCGATGGTGACGTCTTCGGCCTTTTCGGTGAGGCGAGCGAGTCTGACCCCGACCTGTTTCGAGGAGAGTTCGAGCGATTCGGCGATGTTTCGTGCCCGGAAATACTGTTGGCCCCGGTTTGCACTCTCCCGGAGGTAGGACAGGATCCGTTTTTCGTCCTCCGTGAAGTCACTCATTATCCATTGATAGGATCTGCAATCCTATAACCCTTTCAGACCGGAGAACTCGAAAGCAGTCATTTCAGGTAATCGTCGTGAACTCGGAAGGCTCGTTGAGCGCGAGGTTCGAGGCGATTTCCACGATCCGAACCGCGTGCTCTGCAGTCTGCTGGAGCGCCACGAGCACTTCTCGAACCTGGAGAAGCCGCTTTTGTGAGAGTTCCGGGAGATCCTTCATAAGATCGAGTTCCTGTTCTGAGAGATCCATGAATAGCGCCTGGGCCTCCCTGGCAGTTTCGAAGTCGCGCTCGACGACTGTTTCGACTGAGAGTTCGGTGAGTTCGTCGACCTGATCGTTGTGATCACGAATGCGACGAACCGTCTGGTCGTCCAGTCCGAGCCGTTCGCCATCAGCGTCAAGAACGATCTCGGCCATATTTTCGGCGTTATCGGCGATCAATTCGAGGTTCTTGGCCACGGATCGGTAGGCGATAAGTGGGAACCCATCGGACAGTCCCATTTTTCGGGCGATGGACGGATTCCGGTAAGACGTAAAGATGAGACGGAGGAGCAAAACGAAGATCTTGTTCGCCTGGCGCTCTCGGTTGAGTGCCCGCTCGGCCAGATCAGTGTCACTCCGAGCCAGGGCCTTTATCGCTTCATGACGCATCGTCCGCCCGGTGTTTTCGAGCCGGGTCAAGAGGTTGGCCAGATCGAAGTCCTCCGGATCGACCGAGCACCGGATCGTGATTCGTTCCGGGGTTTCTTCGATAACACCCAGGCCCATCAGTTGTGATTCGGCAGCGTAGACGGCATTGATATGCGGGCCTTCGAGTGTGTCTTCTGCAGTGACGTGGATGACCCGGCGACCGAGGACGTACTGTCCGATGATCGCTCGTTCTACGGCATCGGCATCGAAATTCCCCACGGAGATCGTGGCTTCGGTTTCCTCGCCGCGTGCGGATTCAGGCGTGACAGTGAGGGTTCCCTCGGCCGTCGTGCGGACGGCGACCTCGTCCCCTTTCTCTACGCCATTGTCCCGGGCCCACGCTGCCGGGAGCGTCATGGCGAGCGTCGAGGGACCGAGCCGCTGGACCTTCCTCGTATCCATACATCCACTCAAATGTCTAATGGACCTTATATCTGCCTGCACAGTTATCAAAGGCTGTGTGAAAGAAACTTAGACGATTTTCACCATTCGAGATTCCACCCGGCCGATCCGGACTTTGATCCATCCCCGAAGGCTTTCGTCGAGTTCCTCATC
>CAZJZA010000047.1:0-10167 GCA_964550355.1 uncultured Halobacteriales archaeon | reverse complement strand
CGATGGAGGTTTCCTCGGTGATCCGGACCGGTCCACCCGGGTCGGTCTCGGTCACCCGGAACTCGCCGATCGCCCCCAGTGAGTCGACTTTCACCTGTTGGCCCGATCGAACCGACCGGTTTGTGAGTCGTGTATCGAGGGCGTCTTCGATCGCGTCGTGATCCCGTCCCGGGTCCACGGTCGGAACGAGTGTCACCTGATCGGCGTCTTCGAGGTCGACGGGCCTGACCTGAACGCGATCGCCGATCGCGGCCTCGGCGTTCGCTCTGACCTCCCCGTCTGCTCGAATTTCGTTCCTGTCGAGGGAATCACGCCCCGGCCAGACGCGGGCCACCGTCTCCGATTGGCCCGAGACACGGACCGTTTCGCCACTGAGGATGCCCAGTTCTCGCATCAGCCCCCTGGATACCCTCACGACACCCTGTCCCGCATCGCGAGGCCGCAGTTCCCTGAGGACGGCCTCGACGGCCTGAGTCCCGCTCATAGGGTGACTTCGGGCCGACGGGCAAAAGCGTGGCGGGGGAATGACTATACTGCCGGCGAATCGATATACGAGCATGGTGGAGGAAACGGTCAAAGACGGCACGACCTGGTACGTCTGTGAAAAGTGTGGGATGATGTTCGACGACCGGGAGGAGGCCCGTCAGCACGAGGACACCTGCGACGCCGAGGACCCGTCCTACCTCCAGTAGTTAGTCCTCCTCGGCGCGGAGTTCGTACATCTCCTCGCCGAGTTCGTCCTCCTCGAAGACGAACACCCGCCCGCCGATTTCATCAGGGTCCGCGGTCACTTCCACGGCGAGGCCATCGACACTGGCAGTGACCCCCTCGAAAAGTTCGGCTTCCTCGCCGGAATCGAGGAAAACCCGCCCGACGCCGCTCGATTCGAGAATGTCGTCCTCGGTTTTGCGTTCGTTGACGTAAGTCATGATCCCCTCCGTCCCCGATTCGTCGGTAACCAGGACCTGGACATCCTTTCCCGGCCGACACCGAAGGGTTCCCCTGACGACCTCTGGGATGCCGTTGTAGAACACCCGTCGGTTGTCCTGGTAGGCCACGTAAATGCCATCCACGTCCAGTTCGACGCCGAGCGGTTGAGGTGCCACGTCGCCGCGAGCGGTCATGGATGGGATTTTCGACCCGAAACCAAAAGCCCGCCGTTCTGCGGGACCGGCAACCGTAAGTGACCGCTCGCAGAACTGCGGGTCATGAACGGACGTGCACGGGCCCCGGCCGCCGGGACGGTTCTCAACGCCCTGGCCACGGGGTACGGGTCGGCATTTGCCATCGACAGAACTGTGACCGCCGAAGTCACCCTCGGTGGCGAGACAGTCCGGGGCGAAATCGCCGACCACCCGGATGCAGATACGGCACTTATCGAACGGGCCGTCGAGCGGGTGCTCGAGGCTTACGGAGACGATGGGGGCGCAGAGATTCGAACGGAGAGTCTTGTCCCGCTCGCTTCCGGTCTCAAGAGTTCGAGTGCAGCCGCGAACGCGGCTGTGCTGGCTACGCTTTCCGCACTCGATGTCGCTGACAGCGTGAGCCGAGAAGAAGCCGCCCGCATGGGTGTCGAGGCCGCCAGGGACGCTGGCGTGACGGTGACCGGTGCCTTTGACGACGCGAGTGCGAGCATGCTCGGGGGCCTGACGATCACCGACAATACCGAAGATCGGCTCATCGACCGCGACACGGTCGATTGGGAGGTGGCCATCTGGGTCCCGCCCGAGCAAGGATTTAGTGCCGATGCCGACGTCGAGCGCTGTGAACGCGTTGCCCCGGTCGCCGAAGTGATAAAGGACCTCGCCGAAGCAGGTCAGTACACCAGTGGCATGACAATCAACGGCTTTGCCTTCGCGGCGGCGCTCGACCGCCCGAGCGAACCAATAATCGAGGCCTTGCCAGCGGCCGAAGGGGTCTCGCTTTCGGGAACTGGGCCGAGCTATGTGGCCGTCGGCGACGGACCGGCAATCGATGCGGTCCTCGAACGATGGGAAAAGCGAACCGGCAAGACGATCCGAACACGAACACAGAACGAAGGGGCGATTGTCGAATGAGCGATCCATCGAGAGCGCGACCGGGTGAGAGGCCGACGGAGGAGATGTCACTCGACGATCTCCGAGAGGAGATCCGGATGATCGATCACGACATCGTCGAATTGATCGCCAGGCGCACTTACGTCGCGGACACGATTGCCGAGGTCAAAGCCGAAGAGGGACTGCCGACGACCGACGAGACCCAGGAACAGGCCGTCATGGAACGGGCCGGCGAGAACGCAGAACAGTTCGACGTGGATGCCAACCTGGTCAAAGCGATTTTCCGGCTGCTCATCGAGCTGAACAAAGTTGAACAGCGCGAGAAGCGATAGTTCATTTCGAACGGTACGTCGACACGACGTCTTCGAGCGAGCCCTGCCCCTCCGGGGTATGAGGAGCGGTCAACGCGGAGACGCTAATCTGGCCGTTAACAACTGCCCGTCGGTCGGTGTCCGGGTCGTCGGATAGACTCTGGGTCTCCATTCGCTGCCACATCCGATCTTTCAGCGAGACCCACTTGCCATCCCGTTCAGCAGTCATGTCGTATGCGCGAGAGGGGCGAGTGACCTGCATCCCCTTCGGTTCGATGTCGGGGTCCGGCGCGTTGAGATTGAGGTAATCCGCGTCCTCGAATACGTCACTTTCGGCCCCGTGTTCGACGAGATGGCGAGTCGCCGTCGCCGCGTGTTCGTAATCGGCCTGTTTTAACTGCCGCTTCCACTTCTCGTCGGGCAAATAGAGGGACGCGGCGATCGCCGGAACGTCGAAAAACGCAGCCTCGACGGCCGCACTCACCGTCCCCGAGCGACCGAGTACGTACATGCCCAGGTTAGCCCCCTTGTTGACGCCGGCGACCACGACGTCGGGATACGGGGCCAACGAGCCGATACCGGCCACGACGCAGTCGACTGGCGTTCCATCGATGGCATACCCGAGGTCCGTCTCTTGGACGCGAACTTCCCGCGAACTCGCCCGGCCGACGGCACTTTGATTGTCAGCCGGTGCGACGACCGTCACCTCCCCGACCGTCGACAGCTCCTCGGCCAGGGCCCGAATACCGGGACTCTCGATACCGTCGTCGTTCGTCAGGAGGATCTCGGGGGGCCCAGACATAGAAAAACCGAAGGGGGCCCACCGCAAAAGCGCACCGTTGTCGGAGACGCCGTCAGGCCGCGTCCACGATCGTCTGCTCGTCGACGACGAGATTGTACGCGCCCTCGTCGTCGTTGTACAGGGCCAGTGTGCCAGATATCTGGAGAAGGTGGCCGTAATCCGCCGTTCGAAGATCCCTGTTCAGTTCGGTTTCGTTGACCAACACGGCGAAGTGATTGGTCGATTCGCTTCCATCACTCACTTTGTATAGCGGGTGGCCGCCCGGAGAAAGGTCCCTTGAGAGTTTCACGACCACCAGGTCGATTCGCCGGCTAACGTGCGATTCCATCTCCCCCAGCATCGCCACGTTCGAGCGGTCGAGCGCCAGATCGTATCGTCGTCGGTCGTCCCGGCGGAGCACCGAGTGGGAGTATTTGATTGTAGTGTTTTTCACCGACGCTGCCCGATCTGCCTCCTCGGCCAGAGCCGCCTGGAAAGAAGGGGCTTCGATGTCCGGGCGGCGGTCGAAGGACCAACAGGTATCGGTCGGTCGTTCGCCCGGCCAGAGCCGGACTGTGGGACCGTACACCGTCGCGCCCCGATCCTCGAGCGATCGCTCGACCGTCCGGAGGTGGATGCTGGTGTTTCGATCAGCAGGGGCCATCAGGACGAGCGAGCCCGATTCCTCGAGGAATTCGAGGTACCGCTCGGCCGTTTCGACGGGGGTGTCGAGTTCCGAGAGAATATTGTTGAAAAACACGAAGTCGAACGTCTCCTCCGTCTCAAAGTCCTCTGCGGTGTCCCGATGGACCGCAGTCGTGACGTTCCGTGGCCCGTCTCCGAGGAGTTCTTCGAGAATGCCCGCACCTGCTGACGGTTCGATGGCATGATACTCGAGGATCGGGAGAGCGTCGGGTTCCCGATCCACGTCGAACAGGTCGACGATGCCGAGTGCGGGGCCCCCGACCCCGGCACCGACATCGAGCACGCGGGCCTGGCTGGGAACGAGACCATCACGGACCAGCGTCGCGAGCACGTACTGGGTCGTCGCGTAATAGTCTGCGAGGTGATAGATCGCGTACGCGAGCGCGACGTCGCGGTCGTAGGTCACCGACCGGCCGTCGAAGTAATCCGCTTTCAGCCGGTCGATCCGCTCCCGAATTGCCGCTCCCGTTTCCCCGCGATGCCACTCCGGACCGTAGTGCTCCACGAGCAAGTCAGTGAGACGGTTTTCGTACCGCTCCGGAAGTCGCTCAACGCCATCGAACTGCGGGCGAAAGGGGCCTGTCGCGGCTGGACGAAACGTGCCGTCCGGCCCCTCGGCGAGCCCGAGTTCCATCGCTTGATCGCGGAGAACCTGCCTGACGACGCGGGGAACAGGCTGGTCCGGGACGTATTCCACTATCTCGACGGGGTCGATCGGCCGGACCTGCCGGAGGTACTTCGCCGTGTCCCGAATCGCCGCTCGATCAACCGGCATCGTCGTAGAGGGACTCGAACTCGGTCCTGTCAGCCTCTGCCAGGCTGTCGATGGCCGTCTGGAGATCTTCGATCCCGTCGAATTGGTCCTGGATGTCCGCGTACACGCCGGCCGGCCCGGAAGTCACGCGCTCTCTGAGTGCCTGGAGGTCCTCGTAGACCGGTGTCCCGAGTTCTTCGGGGACCGGCTCTGCGGCGAGACCAAACGCGAGGACAGTCGCGTGGACGCGCCCTTGAACGGTCGCCATCGCGTCGTCGTGTACGGCTGGCTCGACGGGGACGATGGTGTTTCCCGCATTGACGAGCGTTCTAGTAACGTCATCGACGGAAGGGCCCGGTTTGCCAACCGACTTCGCCACCCGGCCCGGGGAGTGCTCGGGCGCGAAGAGTGGATGGAAACTCACTCGTTCGAGGTCGGGAGCCACGTCCGCCATGGTTTCGAGCGGCTCGGTCATCGAGCCGGTGAAGTCGACCAGCACTCGTTCGGCTCGGTCGGCCTGTTCGACAATCACTTCCCGAGTAACGCGCATCGGCACGGCCACGGCAACCACCTCAGCGGTGCTGTCGCCGTCAAGGTCGGCGACGGAGGCATTTTGGGTGTGCGCCGCTGCCTGGACGGCCACCTGCCGATCCGCGTCTGCGAAGGCGACCGGGCCGTCCCAGAGCGACCCGACCCATTGGCCGACCGCCCCGGCACCCACGATCAACAGATCCATTTGTGTGTGCTTGCCCGTGCCCCGACAAAAGGATTCGCTCTGGCCGCTCTCGCCGGCCTAGAGGACGAGCGTTTCCGGATAGTCGGTGAGATTCTCGTATCCGTCCTCGGTAACGACGACCAGGTCTTCGATGCGAACACCCCCGACGCGCGGATCGTAGAGCCCGGGTTCGATCGTGATGACGTGGCCGGCTTCGAGTTCCTCGCCGTCCGGACTTACTTGTGGGTGTTCGTGCACGTCCAAACCGACTCCGTGGCCGGTACTGTGGATGAACCCCGTTTCGGTCGATTCGTCCGATCGAAGCGTCGGGTAGCCAGCCTCCTCGTACACGTCACAGACCGCATCGTGAACCGCAGCGCCTGTCGCTCCCGGTTCAATCGTGTCCATCGCTGCCGCTTTGGCTGCCTGGGTGAGGTCGTAGAACTCCCGAATTTGTTCGTCTGGCTCCCCGCGAAGGAAGGTCCGGGTCATGTCGGCGTGATATTTCGTGGTCTTTGACTGCGGAAAAATGTCGACGATGATCGGTTCGTCGGCCGATATCGGGCCCGAGCCCCGGTCGTGCGGATTCGCCGCCGCCGGACCGCTGGCGACGATCGTCTCGTCGAGCGCAAATCCACGATCGAGGAGTGTTCGCTCGATTTTGGTCTTGACTCGCTCGCTCGTGAGGACCTCCCCCTCGAGGTGGAGTGAGCGCTCGGTCCCGATCGCTGCATTGGCGAGCATTTCCGCTGCCGCGTCCATCGCCGCCTCGTTGGCCACCTGGGCCGCCCGAATGTGATCGAGTTCAGTCTCCGTCTTCGTTGCCCGAATGGTTTCGAGGACATCGTCACGGTCGGGAGTGACATCGATTCCCTGCCCCCTGAGCGAATCCGCGGTGAAGAGGGGGAATCGGCGGTCGGTCGCGACAGCGGCAACGTCGAATTCGGCGAGGAATTCGGCATAAACCAACCCTCTCGCGGTGTCTCGGCCGTGTTGCTCTGCTTTTTCACGGTACTCGTATTCGCCGAACTGTCGCACATCCGCCGCCCGACTTTCGGATTTTGCCCTGCTGTACTCGAGTGCCGAGGTGAGTATGGCAGTCTGTTCGGGCGTATACAGCGTAAGAAAGGGGTCGGGGGCGGAAAATCCGGAGAGATAGTACTGATTCGAGTGTGTGGAGTCCGCTTCCAGCAGATAGCCGTCGAGACCCAACTCGTCGAGATAGCCATCGAGTGGCGAAAAATCTGGTTCCATGGCGGTGTCTCTCGGGCCGTTCGCAAAACGCTATCGTCTCCGGAACCGTGATGTGAGGGGGCCGCGAGAACCTACTATGCACGCGACGGTGTCACAGTCGACCGTCTCGGGAACGGTCGTCGCCCCACCCTCGAAGAGCTACACTCACCGGGCGATCTTTGCCGGGGCGTACGGAGCAGGAAGCGATATTCTGCGGCCGTTGGTAAGCGCGGACACACGAGCCAGCATGCGAGCCGTCGAGGCGTTCGGTGCGACGGTGGCCCAGGCCGAGAACGAACTTTCCGTGACCGGGTTCGGCGATCAGCCAGCGGTTCCGGCCGACGTCATCGACTGTGCGAACAGTGGAACGACGATTCGGCTCGCAATGGGCATGTCCGGGCTCGTGGATGCAACGACGGTGCTCACCGGGGACGAATCACTCCGGTCCCGACCCCAGGGCCCGATGCTCGACGCCATCGAACAGTTGGGCGGGCGAGCACGAAGCACTCGTGACAATGGGCAAGCCCCGATCGTCATCGAGGGGTGGTCAGGCGGCGGCACTGTCGAGATCCCGGGAGACATCTCCTCCCAATTCATCACCTCCCTCCTCATGGCGGGTGCCAGAACGAACGAGGGAATCGAGATCGAACTCACCTCGCCGCTGAAATCGGGGCCGTACGTCGAGATCACTATCGACCTCCTCGAGGATTTCGACGTGAGGGTCGAACGGACCGAATCCGGATTTGCGGTGGCTGGTGATCAGCAGTACGACGCCCCATCGAATGGATACACAGTCCCTGGCGATTTCTCGGCAGCCTCCTATCTCCTCGCTGCCGGAGCGGTGGCGGGCGGGCCTGTGACGGTTGACGGGCTCTACCCGGGTCCGCAGGGCGACAGCGAGATCATCCCGATCCTGGGGCAGATGGGAGCCGAGATCGACTGGGACAGGGAGGCTGGCCGGGTGACGGTGGCCGGAGGGGAACTCACGGGTGTGACAGTCGACGTAGGTGACACCCCGGACCTGCTCCCCACGCTGGCGGTTCTTGGAGCAGTCGCCGACGGAACGATGGTCATCGAGAACTGCGAGCACGTCCGGTACAAGGAGACCGACCGGGTCAGCGCCATGGCCGAATCCCTGGAAGCGATGGGGGCCAGTCTTTCCGAGGAACAGGATCGGCTGACGATCCACGGAGGAGAGACGGACCTCACCGGTCGGTCACTTGCAGGAGACGGCGATCACCGAATCGTCATGTCCCTGGCCGTCGCCGGATTGGTTGCAAACGGAGAGACGACGATCAGCGACGCCGAGGATGTCGATGTCTCCTTCCCCGGATTTTTCGACGTGCTCACGGAACTGGGCGCGGCCGTCACCATCGGCGATTGAATCATTCCAAAGGCTCAAAGATGGGGGTCACGAGGGAAGTGGTATGAACGGCAATCGCTTCGGGCGTCTCTTCCAGATCGCGACCTACGGGGAGAGCCACGGACCGTCGATGGGTGTGGTGATCTCGGGCTGTCCGGCGGGCCTCGAACTGGAACAGGCCGAAATTCAAGAGGAACTCGATCGACGCAAGCCAGGCCAGTCACATATTTCGACCAGCCGTGACGAACCCGACCGCGTCGAAATTCAGAGCGGCGTGCAGGACGGCTACACGACCGGGACCCCGATCGGGCTGACGATCCAGAACAAGGACGCCCGATCCGGGAAGTACGAGCCGTTTATCACGGCCCCGCGCCCGAGCCATGGCGATTTCACCTACTCGGCGAAGTTCGGCACCCGGAACTGGGGCGGAGGCGGCCGCTCGTCGGCCCGCGAGACGGTCAACTGGGTCGCGGCCGGCGCGATCGCCAAACAGATTCTCGCGACCGAGGGGATCGAGGTGCGCGCACACGTCAGTTGCATCGGCGACGTCGAATCCCCGCCGGTAACCTTCGAAGAGATGGGTAAACACACGGAGGAGACGGATGTCCGGTGTGCTCACCCCGAGACCGCCGAAGAGATGCGAGAGGTGATAGAGGAGTATCAAAAGCATGGGGACTCGATCGGTGGGGCAGTCTCGTTCGAAATCCAGGGTGTTCCCCGGGGACTCGGTGCCCCCCGGTTCGACGCCGTCGAGGCAAGACTGGGCCAGGCAATGATGGCGGTTCCGGCGACCACGGCCTTCGAAATAGGCCTCGGACGTGAGGCCGCTCACGTCTCAGGACTCGACAGAAATGACGAGTGGGAGTTCGACGACGCGGGCGATCCGACTCCGGTCGAGAACGACCACGGCGGTGTCGAAGGGGGAATCACCACAGGCGAGCCGATCTACGGGGAGGTGACCCTTCACGCCCCCACGTCGATCCCGAGCGAGCAGACGACCGTCGACTGGGAAACCGGCGAGGAGAAAACCGTCCAGGTGACCGGCCGACACGATCCCGTCCTCCCGCCCCGGGCCGTGCCGGTCGTCGAAGCAATGGCCGCACTCACGATCACGGACTTCATGCTTCTTTCCGGACGGATCAACCCGGATCGACTCGACAATCAACCCGGTGAATACGACACCGACTACCACCCGAGCCAGCCGGAGTAAGAAGCCAGCTAGGGACTCCGTCCCACCGATTCGGAGACGAGCAGTTGAAGGGCACCGACCGTCGATCCATTTCCATGGCCAGTGATTCACCGTCGAGGGGGAAAGGACAATGACGACAGTCGTGTTGCTTCCCGACCCACCAGTCGAGGGGATCGCGTGTGAGGAACTCGTCGAACGGACGGGCCTCACCACCGCAGATGGTCTTGCCCTCTACAGAGCCTTGCTTGCGGACACGATGGTGACTCTCGAACGGAGTACGATCGACATCCTGGTGAACTATCCGACCACCGAGGACCTGCCCGCCGACGCCGAGGAGATCGATCCGAAGGCCGAACTCCGAGAGATCGCCGCGAAAGCGATGGAACCCGACAGATTCGAAGAGGTCAGGTTCGAACCCCAGGTAGGCAGTGACTTTTCGGCGAAAGCGGGCAACGCCATCACGCACCTGATTCGAGAGGAAGGGGTGCAATCGGCAGCGGTTCTCAGACCCTGTGTCCCACGGCTAGCCCGGTCCATAATCGACGAAGCGGCGCTCAAACTCCGCCGCGCCGACGTGGTCCTCGGCCCAGCCAACCGGGGCGAGATATATTATGCCGGCTTCTCGGACCTGATCGACTTCGAGGGCGTCTTCGATTCCCGACCCGTGGAGGAGGTAACGCGGCGGGCTGTGGCGAAGAACCTCGAAGTGGACTTCCTGCGATCACGGGAGGTTTTGGGACGGCCGGAGGATCTCAATGGCGTGCTCACCCGACTCACCGCAAACACGCTCGCGGGCAAACCCGTTCCCGAACGCTTCTGGGAAACGATTCAGGAGCGAGATCGAGATGCGAGAGGGCACGATCACGAGTGACAGAGCGGAGTCGACCGACAGTTCTTAGACCGTTCGCCCGAATTTATCGGTCGTGGTGAGGTAGCGAAGCGGCCCAACGCGCCTGCCTTGAGAGCAGGTGGCCTCACGGCCTCAGGGGTTCAAATCCCCTCCTCACCGCTTCTACGAAACACTGAGCGTGTGCCGGCAGGCACCGCTCTCCCAATAAGTTGAACGGTGTGAGGGATTTG
>CAZJZA010000046.1:0-10180 GCA_964550355.1 uncultured Halobacteriales archaeon | reverse complement strand
TCGAGGTCGTCGAAGGACGATGAAGTACGAGGGCTGGCCCGACCCCGGCGAACTGGTAGTCGGCAAGGTCGAGGAGATCGAGAACTTCGGCGTGTTCGTGGACCTCGAGGAGTACGAGGGAAAACGCGGGTTAGCCCACATCAGCGAGGTCGCCTCCGGCTGGATCAAAAACATCTCAGATCACGTCAAAGAGGGCCAGACCGTCGTCGCAAAGGTCCTCGACGTCGATCGCTCCTCCCAGCAGATCGACCTCTCGATCAAAGACGTCAACGACCATCAACGGTCGGAGACGATCCAGCGGTGGAAAAACGAGCAAAAAGCCGATAAATGGCTCACGCTCGCCTTTGGCGAGGACATGCCGGACGATCAGTTTCGCGACGTCGCGGACGAACTCCTCGAAGAGTTCGGGAGCCTCTATGATGGCTTCGAACAGGCGGCCATCCACGGTCGTTCGGTCCTCGAGGACGTCGACCTTCCAGAAGAAGATCTGACGGCCATCGTCGAGACCGCTCGGGAAAACGTCTCGGTCCCGTACGTGACCGTGACCGGCTACGTCGACATCCAGTCGCCGAATCCCACCGGTGTTGATGACGTTCAAGGTGCGCTCAAAGCCGCAGAAGGAAACGGTGACATTCCCGACGAAATCGATCTGGAGGTCACGTACGTCGGGGCACCAGAATATCGGATTCGGATTCAGGCACCGACGTACAAAACCGCCGAATCAGAACTGGAGGCTGCCGCTCAGCGAGCGATTGATGCCGTCGAATCAGCCGGTGGAACCGGCGAGTTCCATCGAGAACGCCGAACCGACGACGAATAACGAGCCGTGAGATCCGATATCCGCGTCTGTAAAGCGTGGGAATCTTCACATGACCGACCAGTGTACACGCTTTCTGACACCTGTCCGGCGTGTGGAAAAGAGACCGTGAACAGCGCGCCCGCCCGTTTCGATCCGGCAGACCCCTATGGGGAGTACCGACGCGCTCTTAAGGAGCGTCGTCAAGCCTAGGGACATGAACGAGATCGAGGTGGAGCAGGTGGCAGACGTCGACCTCGAAGACCCGGTTTTTGTCGAGGGATTGCCCGGTGTCGGCCACGTCGGCAAACTGGTCGCCGAACACCTGATCGATGAATCAGAGAGTACCCTTCTTGCCCGGGTCTATTCGGAGCACTTCCCCCCACAGGTCGGGGTCGACGAAGATGGTATCGCCAGTTTGGCCCACGCGGAACTCTACGCCGTCCATACGGACGGCCGGGACCTGGTGGTTCTCACAGGCGATCATCAAGCCGGAAATAACGAGGGTCACTATCGACTCACTGCCACCTTTCTCGACGAAGCCGAACGCCTCGGAGCGGACAAAATCTACTCCCTCGGCGGGATCCCAACGGGTGAATTGATCGAGGAGTACAGCGTTCTCGGGGCCGTCTCGGACGACGCTCTCGTCGATAAACTCCAGGCGGTCGGCGTCGAATTCCGATCCGAAGAGCCGGCGGGCGGGATCGTCGGAACAAGTGGTCTCTTGATCGGGCTCGGGGCCCGACGGGGGCTCGATGCGGCGTGTTTGATGGGGGAAACCAGTGGCTATCTCGTCGACCCGAAAAGCGCCCGAGCAGTCCTCGAGGTCCTTCAGAAGCGACTCGGCTTCGACATCGCTTTAGACGCGCTCGACGAGCGAGCCGACGAGATGGAAGAGGTCATCAATCGGTTACAGGACATGGAAGAGGCCCAAAGCCCCGGGAGTGGTGAGGATCTCCGGTATATCGGGTAATCGAGCGGTTCTGTCTCGATTGACATCCACCCCGTGCTAAAGCGCGGATTCCCGAGTCAAGCGAATCGAAGAACTGGTCGATATTTAATCGAGAACTGTATAGGAAGTTCCGGCTTCTCGAAGCGGATCGGTCACGCGTCCTACTTCGTCAGCCGTGGCAACGACCGTGACATCGACCCCTCGTTCGGCCGCGCGGGCGGCCACAGATCCAACCGCAAAGCGACCATCGGGTGTCATTCCGATCCGTTCGAGCGCGACGACCGCCTCCACGCCGGCAGCAAGTACCAACGCTTTCTCAGAACAAGCACCTTCCAGGGAGTCGGTATCGACGCTTCGGCTGCCACCCGTGCGGACCGGTGGCACTTGATAAACGGCGACATCGCCCGGCGAGAAGTCGATGACCCCCTCGAAACCCGAAACACCGACTTCCAGTCCAGCCTCGGCGTCGGTCGTCGCGGTCCCGGTCGCAGGGCCGTGTTCCCCGGGGATCGCGTGTAACATTCCGTTTCGCATTTCGAGCGTAACTCGGTCTCCCGTTTCGATGTCGTCCGTTGCAATCGCCGCGTCCTCTTGGACCCCGCCGAGCACGTCTTCAGCAACCCGATCCGTAAAGCGGCGGATCGCCGTCGTGTGACCCAGCAACCAGTCGACACCCTCGTTTGTCACGTGATACCGCGACCGGCCTTGTTTCACGACGAGCCCGTCCTCGACGAGTTCCCGAATGTATTCAGAGACGGCCTGACTTGTCACCCCGACCACGTCTGCGATCTCGCCCTGGCTCACCGCCGGCTGTCGATCGGCAATCTCGACGAGGATCCGAAATCGCGTCGCCTCCCGTTTGTCGTCAAGGACCTCGACCATACCGGGGACTCGAAGCCGGCGATGAAAACTGCACCGGTCGAGACAGTACACATTTGGGCGCGCGACCCGATCTGTGAGCGTGGCTCCGTTCGCGAACGTGCAGTACGAAGATCGGGCACTTTGGTTTAAAGCAGAGGAAACGCTACTTCTCGCCGACGCACATCTGGGCCGGGCACGGAGTTCGCGTGTCGATCTCCCCCTCGGGGAACAGCAGGATTTTCTCGATCGCCTCCAGTCACTCCTCGAAGCCTACGAGCCAGCACAGGTCGTCGTCGCGGGCGATCTCGTTCATTCCTTCGATTCACTCCCCCACGGCGTCGTCGAAACAGTCACAGCGCTCACCGATCGAGTCGAGGCGATGGGGGCCGCCCTCGTCATCACCACGGGGAATCACGACACGACCGTAGAACGCGTTACCGCTATCGACCCCGTGACGGAATTTCGTCTCGACTCTAACACCGTCGTCCATCACGGGCACAAAATCCCCGAGGGTGAGGCGGCACGGTACATCATCGGACACGAACATCCCGCCATCACGATCGAAGGGGCACGCCGCCCGTGTTTTCTCGACTGTCGAGAGCAATACGATGGGAAGTCAGTACTGGTTTTGCCGGCATTCAGCCGCGTCGCGGTGGGAACACCAGTCAACGATCTGTCGGCAGCCGAGACGATGTCCCCGCTCGTGACCGATCTCGATACCTGCCGCCCAATCATCAAAACTGCAGACGGCCCGCTCACGTTCCCGCCGCTCGGGCAGTTACGTCCGCATCTTTGATCTCTTATAGAACGGCCGTCGCGGCCTGTCGAGCGCTTCTGAGTGCCCCATTGATGGAGGAATCGGTCGTGAAGTCCCCCGCTAAATAGATCGAGCCCTCGGGGGCAGCCACCGACGGAAGAGACTGGTGGATCCCGGGGGGTTGTGCGTACTGGGCGAAGGGTACGTCGACAGTCTCGAGCAATCGGAGGTCGTCGAATGACGCTTCCGGATACCACGAGGCAACGGTTTCACGAGTCTGGTCGGCCAGCACTTCCGGGGGCATCTCGGGTTCGCCGGGGGTGCTTGCCGCCAGAAGCGCCCCCTTCTCGGGGGCATACGAGGGAGCGACTGCAGACAGGCTCACCACCTGGTTCGGGACCGGACCCGCAGCGTTAAGATGGATCCGTGGCTGTTTCGCAATCGGATTGCCCGATGGAATCTCGAAATACTGCGTGCGAACGTGCCGCCCCACGGACGGAATAGCTTTTACTCCCGTGAGCCGACGGCTCTCCTTCGGACCCGCAGCAACGATGACCGTGTCGAAAGTAACGGATTCGGCCCCGAGATTTACCGTCACCGGCCCGGTTCCTTCGATCGACTCCACTGGTGTGTCTGTCGTAATCGTCGCTCCGTGCTCGCGGGCCTTCTCAGCGAGCTGTCGGGGGATCGCTTTCATCCCCTCCGCTGGGATGGCCGCGGCACCCTCAGCAAGCATTCGAAACGTAAACTGAAAGACCCGACTTGAGGTTTGAAGCGATCGGTCCAGGGTAATTCCCCCGTAAAACGGCACGGCAAAAGAGTCGATAAACCGATCCGAAAACCCGCGGGCGCGTAAGAACGAATCGATCGACTCATCAGGGCCGGAATAGATTTCCTCGCGGGACCGACCCACGAGTGACTGTCTGAGTCTGAGAACCTGGAGTTTGTCTCCGAAGGTGAGATCACGCGAAAAGACCGTCTCCACCGCTCGAAACGGATCGCGAAGTGGATCTGCAACGACACTTCGGTGGTTTCCTCGACAGACGATCGCCCCCGATGGGAATTGCTGTAGATCGAGCACATCGAGTGAAAGCGCCCGTCTGGCTTCCGGATACGCCGTAAAAAGCACCTGGAAGCCGCGATCGAACGTGTAGCCACCGGCTGTCTCCGTTCGAACCCGGCCACCAACAGTGGGCGCGGCTTCGTAGACGACGACCTGCCGTCCTGCCTCGGCGAGTTGACGGGCGGTCTCGAGTCCTGCAAGTCCGCCCCCGACGACGGCAATCTGCGAGTCGGTCATCAACCAGTTCAGTAACGCGGCACCCGCAAAACGGTATGGGTTACCGGTTCGTTCCGCGACCCAATCCGGGGATGTGAACTCGCCGTTCGACGACGCCCATCAGGTTCGAGGCCGTGATGACGATAGCGAGGTAGAACAGTGCGACGAGGGTGAAAATAGCCGTATATTGGAAGTTGTTCGCGGCGATCTGTCGACCGATCTCGAACAGTTCCGGGACGGTGATGAAAGCAGCAAGCGAGGAATACTTGATGAGATATACCAGTTCGTTCGACCAGCCCGGAATAGCAAATCGGAGTGCCTGTGGAAGAACGACGTGGCGTATTCCCCCAAGCTGGGACAAGCCGATTGCTCGACCGGCCTGCAATTGGCCCCGGTCGACCGAAAGGAGTGCTGAGCGAATGTATTCGGCCTGGTAGGCGGCGCTGTTGATTGTGAACCCAATAATGGCGACCCAGAAAGCCTGCCCTGGAACGATTCCTTCGCCCACCAGCGGTAGCTCGCGAATCCAAGTGGAAAGCTGGAGCCCATAGTAGAGCACGAACAACTGTGCCAGAAGTGGGGTTCCCCTGATGAGTTCTGTAAACACGAGAGACACCCACGCCGAAGAACGTCCGTACACCCGGGCAACGCTCACCGGCACAGCAAGGAGAAATCCCAGGGTGATGGAGACGAGCGTAATGACAAGAGTTGCCCAGGCGCCCGCGGCTAGCTGCGGGAGATAGGTGACCGCAAAAGCGAGGGATTCCGATATCGGCTCGAATAGCGAGGGGTCCAGATACGGAGTTCCTGCGGGGACCCCCATTTCATCCGGCAACACGAAGTCGTTGAGCCATCGAGAGAGCAACCAGCCCCAAAAGACCGCGTAGGGAACGAGGGAGATTCCACCCCTGATAGACACGTCGATCCCGGGGGTTCTGAAGTCTTCCTGGGCGCTTGCCATCTCAAATGGACCCCGACGATTCGGCTTCCGTGATGCGTTTCAAGAACTCCCGGGTGCGATCCATCTCCGGCTCGTCGAAGAGTTGTTCTGGGGGCCCTTGTTCGACGAGAATCCCGTCCTCCAAGAAGAGCATCTGTGTCGCAGCAGATCGGGCAAACCCCATTTCGTGAGTGACGACGAGCATCGTCATGCCTTCTCGGGCCAACTCGCGCATGACCTCGACAACCTCCCCGGTGAGTTCGGGATCGAGGGAACTCGTCGGCTCGTCGAAAAGGACGAGTTTTGGGTCCATCGCAAGCGCACGGGCAATACCCACGCGCTGCTGTTGGCCACCGGAGAGTTCGGCTGGATAGGACTTGGCCTGATCTGCCAGTCCGACCTGTTCGAGCTCTGCAATCGCCCGTGATTTTGCGCTCTCGGCGTCCATTTTCGCGACTTTCTCGAGGCCGAGAGTGACGTTCTCCAGAGCGGTGAGATGGGCAAAGAGGTTGATGTCCTGAAACACCATCCCGACATCCCGGCGGAGTTCGTCGACGTCGTAATCCGGCCCGCTCGTCCGAATCCCGTCAAGATAGATGTCACCGGCGTCCGGCTCCGTGAGCCGATTGACACAACGAAGTAACGTGGACTTGCCGCTGCCACTCGGGCCGATCAGGACGAACGCGTCACCCTCCTCCATCTCGAAGGAGACGTCGTGTAACACGTCCTCGTCGCCGTAACTCTTCTCGAGGTGTTCGATCCGAAGGAGTGAGTCGCTCATGTTGTATCACCGTCGGGGATCGCAAAGTGGGATTCGAGCCTGTCGAGTGCCCGGTTCGTCGTGAACGTCAAAACGAAGTAGATGGCACTCGCGAACAAAAATAGTTCGAGAACCGCCGTCGTCTGCTGGACGAACAGGTCGTGGGCCCGCGTAAGGAGTTCGGCAAAACCGATAGCAAAGGCAAGGGAGGTATCTTTCAAGACGATCGTGAACTCGTTCTGGAATCCGGGCATCGATCGACGAAGCGCCTGGGGGACGATGACGTACCGAATAGCCGCCAGCCGACTCATTCCGATCGACCGCGCGGCTTCCATTTGACCCTCGTCGATGGATGCGAGTGCACCCCGGAATATCTGGCTCTGATACGCTGCACTCCGCAGACCCAGCCCCAAAACCGCCGCCACAAACGCGCTCCCGATTGGGAAGACGAAATACGCGAAGATGAGGATCACCACCAGGGGCGTCCCACGAAGGACGGTCCCGAGAATCCGAACCGGGGCCCGAATCAAGCGGTCACCGTACACTTCGATGGCTCCAGCCGGGAACCCGGCAACGAACCCGAGCAGAATGCTCACGATCGTCAGTTCGATCGTCAAAAGGAGTCCATCCGAGAGATAACCCCAGTTATCGAGAACGAAGGTCCAGTCCCCGACTTGCATGATTAGTGTGTTTGCGGTGCTCCCCAACATTCTCGAACCTTACTTGAACCACTCAGAGACGATCTCGTCGTAGGTTCCGTCTTCTTTGACCGTAGCCAGCCCGTCATTGAGCGCGCTCTGGAGTTCGGTGGCACCATCGCGAATCCCGAAACCGTACTGCTCGCCGGTCTCGTAGGTAAACGCCACCTCGACGTCACGCTGAGCGACGAAGGAGTCGGCGACGGGCGTATCGAGGACCACGGCGTCGATATTCCCGTTTACGAGGTCCTCGACAGCGAATACGTAATTCCCGTAACTGTTGTAATCACCCTCGGCAACAAATCCCTCCGCGATCAACTGTTCTTCGACGACGCCCTCACCGGTTGTTCCCTTTTGTGCCCCCACGGATTGTCCGTCGAGGTCGCTCATTGTCGTCGGTGTAAAGTCGCGCTCGCTCGAGACGAGCACGGCCTGGTTCGCGTCGTAATACGGGTCGGTGAAGTCGATCGTTTCGTCCCGTTCGGCATTGATCGTCATCGCGGCCGCGATCACGTCGATTTTCTCGTTCTGGAGTGCCGGTGACAGCGACTCGAAACTGTACTCCTGCCACTCCTCGAGTTCGTAATCGGTCTCCTCTATGACCGCCTCGAGCAGGTCGATGTCGAAGCCCTCCAGGGTTTCACCGTCTTTCATCTCGAATGGGGGAAACCCAGGGGCGGTTCCCGCAACGAGCGCCATGGACTCCTCCTCGCCACCGAGGCACCCGGCCGTGCTACTCAGGGCGATTGAACCAACAATCCCGGTCGCTTTCAGGAAACTCCGCCGGTCGAATCGTGTCGATTGCTCCGTCATGGTACTTCCTCGGCGACGACCGAATAAAGGCAGTTTTGGTTTTGTGGCGAACATATCGGCCACGATCCCTGAGAGCTTTTACCGTTCGGGAACTACCTGGGGACATGGACACGACAGTCGCGTTCGACGACGGCCACCCATATCACGTGGTGATTCCGGAATGAAACACGTCCTCGACATCGACGACCTCGGCGAAGCCGAGATCGAAGAGTTGTACGAGCTGACGGATCAAATCAAATCCGACCCGGGAGAATTCGGCACCTCGCTCACGAACGAGAGTCTCGTGATGCTTTTTGCGAAGCCATCGACGCGCACACGCATCTCCTTCGAGGCCGGCATGACCGAATTAGGGGGGCATGCCATTCACTTCTCAAAAGAGCACTCCCAGATTTCCAGAGGGGAGGCGCTCAAGGATACGGCAACGGTGCTCTCCCGGTATGCTGGCGGGATCATGGCCCGCCTGTTCGAACACGAGACCCTGCTCGAACTGGCCGCTGGGGCCGACGTTCCGGTGATAAATGGCCTCACAGACAAACTCCACCCCTGTCAAGCCCTCGCGGACGGTTACACGCTCCGGGAAAAGGGCCTCGACGACGGACCGATAGCCTATGTCGGTGACGGGAATAACGTCGCTCACTCCCTGATGCAGCTTTGTGCGACACTCGACATCCCCTGTCGGATTGCAACCCCACCGGGCTACGAACCTGCCCAGGAAATCAAAGAACGGGTCGCCGACGCCGAGGTCACGGTCACGAACGATCCAGTCGAAGCGGTTAGTGGGGCTCGCGCCGTGTATACGGATGTTTTCGTGAGTATGGGAGACGACGAGGCAAAGCGCCCAGCGTTCGACGGGTTCCAGGTAACAGAGGAGCTACTGGCTGAAACCGACGACGCGGCCTTCATGCACTGTCTGCCAGCTCACCGCGGTGAAGAGGTGAGCGCGGCGGTGATGGACGGCGAGGATTCGATCGTCTACGACCAGGCCGAGAACCGAAAGCACGTCCAGAAGGCGATCCTCCACTCGGTCTACGACACCTGATTCGACTCAACTTCTGAACCCGTGGCCGGCTTTAACCCCCTGCGAAACGTCACAACCCGAGTTCGTCGGCGTGTGCTTTCACAATCGACCGCAA
Source organism: uncultured Halobacteriales archaeon (assembly GCA_964550355.1). Lineage (GTDB taxonomy): Archaea > Halobacteriota > Halobacteria > Halobacteriales > Halobacteriaceae > Halodesulfurarchaeum. The sequence goes on along the minus strand of CAZJZA010000046.1, from coordinate 1,191 downwards.
GGTCGGTGTCCCCCGTTCTTCCACTTCGTAGTGCACGTCGAGAATCGGTACGTCGGTATCGACGATCCGTTCGAGATCGATTGGCGTTCCCGAAAGCACCAGATCGACGTCCGCAGCCTCGATCGTTGCCTCTAGATCGGAGATTTGCTCCGGCGAGTACCCCATCGCGGGCAATACCGAACCGAGGTGGGGATACGATTCAAAAACTGTTTGAATCGACCCGACTGCCCACGGGCGTGGATCCACGGCCACGCTGGCACCGAACTTTCGGGCGGCGATCGCCGCGGCCCCTTCGACGGCTTCGCCGTGAGTGACTGTCGGCCCGTCCTCGACAGCGAGCACACGCTTTCCCCTGATACGGTCTGGTTCCGAGACGGAGATGACTGAATCCGCATGAATGATCCCCGCTTCGGGATTGCGGTCGCGGACGTTGGCGAGAACCTCCTGAATCGCCGCCTGGCTGGCCGAATTTTCCTTGTTGAGAAGGACGTAATCGGCCATCCGCAGATTTGCTTCGCCCGGGTGATACCGGATCTCGTGTCCAGCACGGAGCGGGTCCACCAGGACGACGTGCAAGTCGGGGACGAAAAACGGGAGTTCGTTGTTACCGCCATCCCAGAGAATGATGTCGGCCTCAGCCTCGGCCCGCTCGAGGACCGCCTCGTAATCGACCCCCGAGTAAACGGCGTGTCCGGCCGCGATGTGGTGTTCGTACTCCTCGCGCTCTTCGATCGTCACTTCGGCCGAATCGAGTGCTTCGAGAGAATCGTACAGTTCGACTTTGTCCGTGAGGTCGCCATAGGGCATCGGTTCGCGAACGACTGCGACACTCGCGTATTCACCAAGAATATCCGCGAGTCGACGCGAAACACCTGACTTGCCACACCCCGTTCTGACCGCATCCACGGCGATGACGGGGACGGCGGCTTCGAGCATCATCTCGGCCCCGATAATTCGAAAGTCAGCGCCGGCAGCGATAACCCGCGACGCCTGCTGCATGACGTGCTCGTGGGACACGTCAGAATAGGAGAAGAGCACCTCGTCGACGTCGTGGTCCTGAATAACCGATTCCAGGTCCGCTTCGGGGTGAATCCGGATCCCCTCGGGGTATTCGTCCCCCGCGAGAGAGGGTGGGTAGACCCGATCCGGGCCGTCCGGAAGTTCGCCGACGTTTTGAGGGGACGCCCGGGT
>CAZJZA010000045.1:0-10246 GCA_964550355.1 uncultured Halobacteriales archaeon | reverse complement strand
GGTCACGAACGAGGGTGAGGAAAGTGGAACGTATGACCTCCAACTAACTGTCGATGGGACCGTCGTTGCAAACGCAAATGGATCGCTTTCGGGCGGACAAACGGAGACAGTTACCCTCGCCCATACGTTCACAGAGACGGGCGAGATATATCTTGCAGTCGGATCCTACAACTGGACAGTCGCCGTCAGTGAACCGGCCTCACCGGCCGTATCGAAATTGCGGGTTTCCGCGGACGAGTTGGAGCCTGGATCACTTCTTTCGATCTCAATCACGGTTGCGAACAATGATACCAGGCCCGCCAGTGGGACGATCACGCCCACAGTGGATGGAACACCCATTACGACGTGGACATTTGGTCTCGACGTGAACGAAACCGTCGAGCGGACTGTTCGGGTGAACATCGATGAGTCCGGCGAACACAACATTGCTGCCGGATCGAAAACGAAACTCGTCACCGTGGTGGAACCGTCGAGAACCACCACCTCTGAATCGGGTGGGAACGAGTTCTCACTCACGACAACTCGGACCGAATCCGGGTCGACCCCAACCAGTACGCCAGGATTCACCCTTTTTACCGCACTTGCCGCCCTCCTGATTCTCAGTGGCCGTTCCTTGCGACAAATGCGGTAAGAACCCACTTCGGATCCAAAAACTTTATACAGTATTACAATTCTACTTTCCAGTGACGCATGCCAGGATCTAACTCTCAGCGAATGCGCGGTGGACAGCCGGTATTTATCCTGAACGAAGAGTCCCAGCGAACGCAAGGCAAGGACGCCCGGACCAGTAACATCACGGCTGGCAAGGCAATCGCCGAATCGGTTCGGACGACACTCGGTCCCAAAGGGATGGACAAGATGCTCGTGAGCGACGCGGGCGACGTGGTCATCACGAACGATGGCGCAACCATCCTCGACGAGATGGACATCGAACATCCGGCCGCCCAGATGCTCACAGAGGTCGCCGAGTCCCAGGAAGAAGCTGTTGGTGATGGGACGACGAGCGCGGCGATCCTTGCCGGACAGCTGCTATCCGAGGCCGAGGACTTTATCGACGACGAGATCCATCCGACGACGATCGTTGAAGGATTTTCCCGGGCCCGTGACATTGCCTTTGACGCCCTCGACGAACAGATTCTGGATGTCGATATCGACGACGACATTCTTACGGACATCGCCCGGTCGGCGATGACCGGAAAAGGAACCGGGGGAGTCACGGCCGAGACGCTGGCCGAAAGCATCGTTTATGCGGTTCGGCAGGTCGAGGAAAACGGAACGATTCACGACGAAAACATCCAGATCGTTACGCAGCCAGGGGAGTCCTCAAGTGCCACCGAGGTCGTCGATGGTGTCATCATCGACGAGGAGCCACTGCGGGACGACATGCCCCGGATGATCGAGGACGCGACCGTCGCCGTCGTCGACGCCGACCTCGACACCCGTGAGACCGAAGCCGACGTGGAGTACAACGTCCAGAGCGCGGACCAGCTCGACTCGGCGATCGAAAGCGAGCAGCGAGAACTTCAGGGGTACGCAGAGGCGCTCTCCGACGCCGACGTCGACGTGGCCTTCGTCACTGGCGACGTCGCCGATCTGACCGCCGGCTTCCTGGCGAATGCCGGCATCCTCGCGTTTGACTCGCTCAGTAGCGGTGATGCTGATTCGATTACGCAAACGACCGGAGCCAACCGGTTGCCAACCGTCGATGACATCGAGGCCGATGACCTCGGTCACGCCGAGAGCCTCACAGTCAAACGGTTTGGCGACGACGAACTGCTCTTCGTCTCAGGTGGGGCCAACGCGGAGGCCGTCACGCTGTTCGTTCGCGCTGGCACCGAACACGTTCTTGACGAACTCGAACGGGCGGTTCAGGACGGGGTCGACGCCGTCCTCGCCGTTTCAGAAACTGGCGGTGTCGTCCCCGGGGCCGGATGCACCGAAATCAAACTCGCGACCGCAGTTCGGTCGGCTGCTGCCGGAATCGAGGGACGGGAGCAACTCGCTGTGGAGGCATTTGCCGATGCCCTCGACTCGATCCCGAGAACGATCGCCGAGAACACCGGGATGGATCCGATCGATGCGCTCGTAGAGGTCCGGGCTGCGAACGAGGACGGCCGTGGCGGTATTCTCGCTCGCTCCGAGCGCGGAACCGTGGCGGATCCCGTCGAATCCGGCGTCCTGGATCCGGCAGCAGTCAAACGTGAGGTCCTGTCCTCTGCGACCGAGGCTGCGACCATGATCGTTCGGATCGACGACGTCATCACGGCCAAATAACGCCCGGGTTTGGGCGTTCGACACCGGGTTGTCCAGAGGTTCTTTGATCCCTGCGGCCGTGTTGGCGAGTATGGACTCAGGCTCTGGAATCGAACTCGATCCGTCCCAGGGTGCCTGGGCAGTTAGCCACGCCAGAACCGTCGTCGAGCAGATGGTCGAGACCGGGCGTCGTCCCGATCGACCAGCCGACGTAGACGATGCCTTCGAAATCGACCGTGGAGCCTTTGTTACACTAAAGAAACAGGGAGAACTCCGGGGATGCATCGGTCGGCCGATGCCGGAGCAACCGGCGATCGATGCCATTCGAGGGGCAGCAATCGACGCCGCCACAGACGATCCTCGGTTTCCCCCAATTGCACCGCGAGAATTACCGTTTCTCATAACCGAAGTGAGTGTTTTGACCCCGCCGGAGCCGATCGACTCGCCGGATCCAACAGCGATAACTGTTGGACGAGATGGACTAATCGTTTCGGGGAGCGGACGGAGCGGACTGTTGCTCCCACAAGTATCGGTCGATCAGGGCTGGGATGCCGAAACGTTTCTCGAACAAACCTGTCGGAAAGCCGGTCTCCCGGGCGATTCTTGGAGACACCCCGACGTGTCTGTCGTACGATTTCGGGCACAGGTCTTCGAGGAAAGTGAGCCGAAAGGACCTGTCGTAAATCGAACGGTGGGAGAGAAATCGCCCGAATCCGGAGGGAAACCAATATGACCGAACCCAGAACCCCGGCTGTTGCCGGTCAATTTTACGCCGGGACCAAAACAGCACTCACCGACCAGATTGAATCGGCATATCAACACCCCGTCGGCCCAGGAACGCTGCCAACGGTGGATTTGGAGGGAGACCTGCCGATGAGTCTTGTCTCCCCCCACGCAGGCTATCCGTACTCGGGCCCAGTCGCCGCTCACGGATTTGCCCGACTCGCCGCTGGTGGTCGACCGAACGGAGTGATTATCGTCGGCCCAAATCATGGTCGCCACGGCGTTCCCCTCGCAATCTCAGGGGCGGATGCCTGGGAAACGCCGCTTGGGACAGTCCCCATTCACGATAGCCTGCGCACGGAACTGGCAAACTTCCCGGGCCTGGATATCGACGAATCCACTCACGAGGGAGAGCACTCACTGGAAGTCCAAGTTCCGTTCATCCAGTATCTCTACGAGGACGAAGTTCCGATACTGCCGATCCTTATGAGCCGCCAAGATGAGACGCGTATCGACCAACTCGTGGATGCGCTTGATGAAGTACTGCGCAAATCGACTGAGTTGGTGCTCATCGCTTCGACGGATCTCACGCATTATGAACCACAGAATACCGCTCGGCGAGCAGACAGGGCCATTCGAGAGGGGATCGTAAATCTCGACGACGGCGCAGTTATGGGAGCGTCTCGGTCTGGACACACCATGTGCGGGCCAGGACCAACGGGAGCAATCCTGCGAGCCAGTCGAGACCAGGGAGCGGAGGATGGAACTGTACTCAAATACGCGACAAGTGGGGATACGGCCGGGGGTTCTGATTCGGTCGTCGGATACGTGTCGGCTGCAATTGAGTAAAAAGTATCACTCCCGAGCATATTGTTACGTTTTTCGAGATATCACCGGGTTTATGCTGCCGTGACTCGGTCACTATCCATGCGCGTCACACGCCGTCGCTTCCTGCAGGCGGGATCTATCGCAACTGTTGGTTCAGTAGCGGGTTGTCTCGGGGAAAACGTTTCTGAACAGGTTGAAACGCTCTCAGCCCCGGTCAAGGGCCAAACAGACGCACCCATTACCGTCCAGTCTTTCGAGGATTTCACCTGTATCCACTGCAAACGATTTACCCTCGAGGTGCTGCCAGAAATTGAATCGGCATACATCGAGCCCGGCTCCATCCAGTTCGTGCGACACGATTACCCGTTTTTGGACCCGGAGTGGTCGTGGAAAACGGCCAATGCAGCCCGGGCGGTCCAGGACACGCAAGGTGATGCGGCGTTTTTCGAATACGTCGATCTTCTGTACGAGAATTTTGACTCGTACAGCCTCAAGTTATTCTCCACCCTCGCAGAGATAGTCGGTGCAGACCCGCAAACGGTGCGAGAAGCCGCGTCCGATGGCCACTATCAATCCACGCTCGAAAGTGAGGTCACTCTTGGCGAGGAAAAAGGGGTTCAGGGAACGCCGACGGTCTTCGTAAACGGAGAGATGGCCCCCTCGTACTTTTACGACGACATCGCGGAGACGATCGAAGCCCAACTGTAACGGTACGGGTACGGAAATTCAAGGTGGTGCCCGCGTAACTTTCTGTAATGACTGACCGACCCTGGGAGCCGACAGCAACCGGGACTGACATTCCCGATACACCAGCCGCGTTGCGGGCTGATACACCAGCACTGAGCGACCGAATATACCTCAATTGGGGCGCGAGCGGACCCAGTCCAAGAACAGTGCTCCAGGCGGTCGAGGCCGCGATCGAAAATCACGAGTTCGAAGCGCCGACCACGAACGGAATGTACGCGGCAGCGGACGAGATTTTCGACGCCACTCGCGACAGGATCGCCGATTTTCTCGGGGCCACTCCTGCTGAAATTGCGCTCGTGCAGAGCACGACAGCGGGAATCAACCGCGTCGCGACGGCGATCGATTGGCAACCCGGAGACGTCGTGGTGACCACGGATCTCGAACACGCAGCCGGTCGACTTCCCTGGACCCGCCTCGAGAAAGCAGTCGGACTCGAGATTCGGGTGCTGGAGACAGAAAACGGTGTCATCGATCTGGAGACTCTCGACGCCGCGCTTTCCGGTGCCGATCTCCTCTGTGTTAGTGCAATTGATTGGCTCTATGGGCGCGTCCATCCCGTTTCGGAGATGGTCGAGTTGGCTCACGAAAATGACGCATTGGCACTCGTTGACGCCGTCCAAGTGCCGGGGCAACAGCCTATCACCATCAGCGACTGGGATGCAGATTTTGTCGCTGGTGCGGGACACAAGTGGCTTCTCGGCCCGTGGGGGGCTGGTTTTCTCTACGTGTCTGAGGACGTCGTCGGAGACGTCGAACCGATCCACGTCGGCTATCGAAGCGTTTCGGAGGCCGTGGGAGGGACGTATGAACTGCACCGCGACGCCAGACGATTCGAGATTGGGACGATGAACCCAGCACCATTTGCTGGACTACTGGCGGCTATCGACACGATCAACTCTGTTGGACAAGGAGCAATTCAAGAAAGAATACGCTCGCTTAGACACCGATTCGTGGATCAGGTGTCCCCAGATCGACTTCTGAGCCCAGCGGATTCACAATCCGGGCTTATAACGATTCAGGTGGACGATCCCGAATCGGCGATCGAACGACTCGATGCCGCCGCGATATCTGCTCGGTCACTCCCACTCACGGAGTCGATTCGACTCTCCGTTCACGCACTGAACACTGAAGCAGACATCGACGCGGTTCTCGCCGAGTTACATGACAAATGAGAGAGTAACTAACCGATGCCGGGGAGACCGGCCGTTCTCCGGTGGTATTGTGCGCCCATTACATAACCGTTAAGTGTCCAGATCGGATACGTTTTAACACATGAGTGAAGCTTCGGACAAGATCGAAGAAATACGCGAACAAAAACGAGCGGAGATACAGGGACAAGAGGCCAACGCAAACGAATCAGTAGAAACGGGAGAAACAGCCCCAGACGAACCCATTCACATCCGATCTGCAGATCACCTAGAAGAGGTGACAAATACCCACGACGTCGTCTTGACCGATTTCCACGCGGAGTGGTGTGGACCGTGCAAGATGCTCGAACCGGTCGTCGAGGAACTCGCCGCCGAAACCGACGCCGCGATGGCCAAAGTGGACGTCGACGAATTACAGGGATTGGCTCAATCACACCGCGTCCAGGGTGTCCCGACGATGATCCTCTTCGCCGATGGCGAAATCGCCGAGCGAATCGTCGGCGTACGAGAGAAAAGCGACATTCTGCGGCTCATCAAACGCGAAGGCGGCGCCTGAAACTCCAAGATTCGTCAACTGCGGGGAAAATCGTTTTGTAACAAAAATAGTTAGAACGACGAGTTTGGGTCGAGTTCGCTCGGTGTCCCAGGCACGGGTTTGAACCCTGATTCAGGTAACTGGGAAATCCTAAATCATGCTCGGCATCCCTTTCGCTGATACTGGAGGATAAACCCGAATCAAGTAACTGGCGGCGGTGACTCCGTATTATCCGAACCCTCTCCGTATTTTTCTCTGAATCGACCGACGAGGTACCCGATCTGGGCGTACCAGTCGTTGAGCTTAGCTTGCATTTCGTCTGCAATCTCGCCCGAATCGGTAATGCTATAGACGTGGTAGTACCCACCCCTGTCGTAATTTATCTGATCTTTTTTGACCAACCCGAACTGGAGCAACCGCTGGACAGATCGGTAGACAGTCGAGCGCTCTCGATCGACGGTCGTGGCCAACTCGTCGACGGTAAGTGGTTTTTCTGCTTCTGCAAGAACGCGGAAACACTGTCGGTCCAGTTCGTTCAGGTCGTAGAGGCACTCGAGAAGGGTCTCACACTCGAGATCCCGCTCCAAATGACGATTTAGTGCCTCGACCATTCACCTGTTAGTTCTCGGCCGAGGGTCAAAAGTCTTGCTCGGTAACTCCAATATCACACACAGGCTTAATCGACATCGTTCAGCCCGAAAGTGAACCGAAAAGAACTTTTGCTGCAGTCAGAACCGGATCCCACGTCGGCCCGAACGGTGGTGCATAGGCCAGATCGAGGTTCTGGAGTTCGGCTACGGTCATCCCACCGTGGAGTGCAGTCGCGATCGTGTCGATTCGCTTTGTCACCCCTTCGGCACCGACCATACTTGCACCGAGAACTTCTCCCGATCGTCGATCCCCCACGAGGGTTATCGTGATCGGTGACCCCCCTGGATAGTACCCGGCTCTCGATTTAGTGGTTATCGTTCGAGAAACTGGTTCAAATCCGGCGTTTTCTGCTCGTTCGGTATCGACAATACCGGTTCGGCCGGCCTCGAGGTCGAAGGCTTTCACCGCAGCCGTTCCAACGATCGATCCGACCGCTGTCGGAGTGCCCGTAACGGTTTGACCGACAGATCGACCGGCTCGATTGGCCGAGAGCGCGAGCGGCACGTGAACCGGCTCGTCGGTTACGGCATGCGTCATTTCAGCACAGTCACCCGCCGCAAAAATGTCGGTGGCGGACGTGTGTCCGAACTCATCATTTGCGATGGCCCCCGTCTCCCCGATTTCAATGCCGGCTGCTTCGGCCAGTGCTGTATTGGCGCTCACCCCGACCCCGACGAGTGCCATATCGACTGAAATGAACTGGTCCGGTGTCTTTACTCCCGAAACCGCTGATTTGCCCTCGAAGCCTTCGACTGGCGTTTCGAGGTGGAGGGAAACGCCCTGTTCTCGGAGTTCCTCTCCAACCGCTTCGCCGACGGCGTCGCCGAACGGGTCGAGAACCTGTGGAAGCATCTCGAAAAGATGGACTTCGAGTCCACGGGCTCGGAACGCTTCGGCCATTTCGATGCCTACGTATCCCCCTCCCACAATTCCGACTGTTTCCGGCCCATTCGCTGTTTCTACCTTCTCGCGAATGGCCCGCCCATCGTCCATGTCGTGAAGCGTGTACACTCCTTGAAGTTCGACACCGTCTATCGGTGGGACGATCGAACTTGCGCCAGTTGCGAGGAGGAGGTCACCATACGACTGCTCGAACGTCTCCTGTGGCCCTTCGACGGTGACCGTTTTTGCCGCTGTATCGATCGCGACTACCTCGTGTCCTGTCCGAAGATCGATGTCCCGTTCCTCCCGGAATTCCGTGGCAGTCACCGAAACGAGATCTTCGAGCGAGTCGATGTCACCTTTGATATAATAGGGCAATCCACAGGCGCCATACGAGACCCATACTCCGCGTTCGAACACGATGATCTCCCGATCGGGTGCTTCTCGTCTGGCTTTGCTCGCCGCGCTCATCCCGGCGACATCGCCTCCAACGACGACAAATGGATCAGTCATGTCCGAGAAAAGCCGGACGCCGGCAATAAGTATTGTGTCGGTTTGACAATACTCGGGCCCGCGAGCGGAGCAGTTTTCGTGCCGTCCGTAAAATATCCGGGTAATGGTCGACCCGTTTCGCACCCACGCTCAAGCGTATGAGGCATGGTTCGACCGGTTCGAGGAAGCATACACCGCCGAAGTTGCAGCCCTTCAATTGCTTCGGCCAAAAGCGGAACCCTCACTCGAAGTCGGCGTCGGAAGTGGTCGGTTCGCAAAACCACTCGAAATCACGTTTGGCCTCGATCCAGCACCAGAAATGCTCACGCATGCCGTCGATCGGGGAATCGAGGGCGTTCTCGGGGTCGGTGAGCACCTCCCATTTTGTTCTAATCGGTTCGAATTGTTGCTCATGGTAACCACAGTGTGTTTTTTCGATGACCTCGAGGCTGCTTTTGCCGAAGCCCACCGAGTTCTCGCCCCTGGTGGAGACGTTCTTTTGGGGTATATTGATCGAGAAAGCCCTGTCGGACAGCGCTATGAGGAACGAAAATCGGAAAGCCCGTTTTACCGCGAGGCGACCTTTGTGCGGACCGACGAACTCGAAACGACACTACGGTCTGTTGGTTTTACCTCGTTCGAAACGAGACAGACCGTTTTCACGTTTCCCGAAGAAATGGACGAGCCAGACCCAGTTCGACCGGGGACTGGTGATGGCTCCTTCGTTGCCCTGCGAGCATCCACTTAAACACTCAGTCTTTCATATCGCGGTCGAGTGGAGCTTTGAGATCGAGTACGGGTGAGCCGTCCAACATATCGACGCCTCGAACTCCAATCACGGTCCCAACAATGTCCGTCACCGTACACGTCGTAATGACGACGGGATTCGGGCGCGCCGGTGAACGGGAATTGAAAACGCCTCGCCCGGGAACCTTGTCCAACACGAGAAGCGAGCGATCCGCTTCGTCGGCATACCAGACCACGACGATTTCGTCACCGACTTCGAGTCCCTGCAGCCCTGCTTCGAATTCGGAATCGATCGTTATCGTCCCCTCAATGTCCGCTTTTAGCCCCTGGCTTGGCGCCTCCTGGGTCGTGGTAAGCGGCGTGTGAACAGTCCCAATCGGTTCGAGTTCGATCATAGCAATCATTTGCCGGGGCGACACTCAGCAGTTCCGGTTATTTCGGATTTTTACGCATAACTCGTTCGAGATAAAAGATTTTTAGCAATACCTTAATTTTGACTTTCGATTAGCAAATTATTTTAGCCTGCGCCTTCAATATCTACCTGTTATGCCAGAAGAAACCACAACCGAAACGCCACGACTTTCCCTAATCGGAGATCGATTTCCCGATCTCACTGTCGAAACAACACACGGGACCTTCCGCCTCCCAGAAGACTTCGAGGGCAAATGGCTGGTCCTGTTCAGTCATCCAGGTGACTTTACCCCGGTCTGCACGACAGAATTCGCCGCCTTCGAGCAGCGCCGCGAGGAGTTCGAGGACCTGAACGCGAACCTGATGGGACTCTCGGTCGATCGTATCCACTCACACATCAAGTGGACAGATTGGATCGAGGAGGAACTTGACGTCGACATCGGCTTCCCGATCATCGCGGACGAAACCGGTCGTGCCGGCACGAAGCTCGGGATGATTCATCCCGGTGACGGCACGAGCACGGTCCGAGCAGTGTTCCTCATCAACCCAGAGGGCGTCATCAGACAGATCCTCTACTATCCCAAGGAGGTCGGCCGCAACATCGACGAGATCCTCCGCTCGCTCGAAGCACTGCAATACAGTAACGCAGAGGGCGTCGCGACCCCAGCGGACTGGCCGAACAACGACCTTTTCGGCGAGCAGGTTCTCCTCCCACCACCTGGAACGGACGAAGAGGCAGACGCCCGACTCGAAGAGGCCAAAGAGGAGGGGTACGACGCGCGGGACTGGTGGTTCACACTTCGCGAAAAGTAATCGCGAAGAGTTTTCC
>CAZJZA010000044.1:2124-10252 GCA_964550355.1 uncultured Halobacteriales archaeon | reverse complement strand
GGTCCCGAGTCATGGTCATTCCATCTCCCATCTATCCTCTATGTGTATGGAGCGAGATCTCAACCGACGGCGATTCATCAAACTGACAGGAGCGGCTGGAATGGCAGCGATCGCCGGCTGTGCCGGTGACGACGGCGAACCAACGGCGACTGAAACACCGGAGCCGACATCGGAACCGACGACGGAGGAACCAGAGGAAACCACGACCGAGGAGGAAGTCGACTACACGGCTCCGACCGAAACCGAGAGCGCGCTGATCGAGCCAGAGACGCTTTACCAGTGGCAGGAAGCGGGCCTGGTCAACACGGACGACACCGCCGACGACGATCGCGTGGTCATTATGCGGGTCGACACGGACGGCTACGGCGCGGGTCATGTCCCGGGCGCGGTCAAGTGGTCGACCGCGGACGGCGAGGGTCCATCCGTGCTCACCGAAACGCGCGAGGAAGGCCTCGCACCCGAGACACCAGTTCTCGTCCCGTCCGGGTCGGTCATGGACGAGATCATCCAGAGTGCGGGCGTCGGACAGAACACCTCGATTGTTTTGACGGGGAAAGCCCACTTTCGTATCGCCCGGGCTTACTGGACACTCCGATACTGGGGATTCCCCTGTAACCGGATCAAAGTGCTCAACGGTGGCACGACGGCGTACGGCAACGAGTACGACCTGCAGTTCGAAGCCCCCGATCACCCGACCTCTGGATACACAGTCAAGGCATTCGGTACCCCGAATTACGAACTTCGCAAGGGGCTGAACCAGATGATCCAGCTGGTCGACGAGAAGAACGACGGTGGCAGCGAAACCGAGTTCCTCGATCTCCGTGGCGACGCGACACCGCGACCAGCCGGGTCGACCGTCGATCCGCCAGCGAGTTATTTGCAGGCAGACAGCTTCACCGCTGACGCCCCATGGATCTCGGCCAGCGAGGTCGAAGAGCACGTCTGGGGACTCGACGGTGTCGAGGAGGGCGAGGAGATCGTCACGTTCTGTGGTAGCGGCTACCGGGCCGCGATGGGCTTTTTCGCCCTTGACGGGATCCTGGGCTACGACAACGTGGCCCTATACGACGGCTCGGTCTCGAAGCAGTGGACTCACTACGACGCGAACAACGATCCCGTGCCGAACGACGCGTGGCGGGTCGACATCAACGACCGGACCGAGGGCGACACCGGCGAGAGCACCCTCACAATCGATTCGGATCTCAACGCCGAGCTGACCGAACTCGCCCAGCTCGAATCCAACCAGGTCAAGAAAGCCGACATCGAGTACATGGGTGGGGACACCAGCGGCGGCGGGTTCGGCTGCGGCGCGTAAGTCGACACAGCCCCGCCATTGGGCGGATGGACTTACGCATTGCGCGGACGGACTCCCTTGAGCGGACTGATTCCCGCCATACCGCAGCGAACCACGAACTGTCAGGCCGGTATTTTTGACCGATGTAACTCCGAGAAAAGAGTCGGCGTTATATATGTGATGTGGTGGCACAGAGCGACGACTTATAAAACCTAAACCGGTCCCGAGTGTCGGCTATCTCCGTCTGGTTCCTTTATACACTCGTGCAACAGCATGAGCTATCGAGGACACGCGTTTCGAATTTCGAGGCACGCGACGCGACTGGGAAACACCCCGTTTACGGGCGGGGTGGAGGTGTGAAAGGATGAGCGAGAGCGGCGGCTCCGAGAGCGGCCTGACCCGCCGGACTCTCCTGAAAGGGGGTGCGGCTGTCGCCGGCACCGCCGCCCTCGGCGGCTGTTTGGGGGGCGACGGGACTGCCAGCGGGACCGATTCGGGACCTGCGGACGTCTCGACGGCTTTTAGCAACTGTTGGATGTGCTCGCACAACTGCGGGCAAGAGGTGTCCGTCAAGGAAGGCTCTGTCGTGAATATCACCGGCGTGGACGGCCACCCTCGCGGGAGCGCCGGCGAGGGAACCGAGGGAACGCTCTGTCCCAAGGGGCTCGCCCAACTCGATAAGACCCACGACCCAAAGCGGATCAAGAAACCGCACGTCCGACGAAACGGTACGCTCGAGAAAGTCGAGTGGGACGAGGCCCTGCAGTACACTGCCGAGCGCCTCGTCCAATTCGACGAGGAGCATGGTGCCCAGACTTTCCTCGACGCGACGAGCTGGGCCGAGACTTCGATCTTCCGGACGGTCTGGCAGGACCTCTATGGCACACCGGAACGAATCAGCCGCGGTATTCACGTCTGTGCCGGCCCGACCTTCGTCACCGGCGGGATGATGGGCGTCGGGTCGAACAACCGGGTTCCTGACTACCAGAACAGCGACTACATCATCGCGTGGGGTCGAAATATCCTCAACTCCTTCGCGGGTCAGTTCGAGGCCAAAGGCGTCCTCGAAGCACAGGAGAGTCGCGGGGCGACCCTGGTGACAATCGATCCGAACTACACCGAGACGGCGGCGAAATCGGACATCTGGCTCCCGGTCAAACCGCGGACCGATGGAGCCCTCGCGCTGGCGATGGCCAACGTCATCATCGAGGAGGAGTTGTACGACGCCGAGTTCGTCGAGAACTACACCCACGGCTTCGAGGCCTACAAGGAGGCGGCGATGGACATGCCGCCCGAACGCGCCGCGGAGATCGTCGGGAAGGAGATCACCGCCGAGGACATCCGAACGGTCGCACGCGGGTTCGCCGAAGCCGCCCCGCGGGCCGGCATCTCGGTCTGGACCGGCACCGCACAGGTCGGCAACGGCTGGAAGGCCACGCAGAACATCACTGCACTGAACGGGCTTGTCGGCAACATCGACCGGCCAGGCGGACTCAGACTCTGGGAGTACCCGACGACGGCCTCCTTCGGAGAGGTCTGCGAACAGGACTACACCAACCGGGCAGAGTTCCGAACGCCCGCGCTCAACAAGTACGAGGAGTACGAGGACTACCCCTTCCGGCACATCGAGGGAATCGCTCACAACCTCGTCCCCGAAATGGTCGACAACGGCCACATCAACGGGATCGTCTGCCACCACGACGATCCGCTCAAGGACGGCAACGCCCAGGAGTGGGTCCGCGCGATCGAGGAGATGGCACTCGTCATCTCGATCGACGCCTACTGGAACGGTGTCTCGCGCCGCGCTGACGTGGTCTTGCCGGAGGCGACCTCGCTCGAGAAGGACACCCTTGGCACCGGGAACTGGGGGGCCTACCCGCGACATAAGTGGGTCACTGGCGGCAAGGCCGCCGTCGAAGAACAGTGGGACACCCGATCGGACTGGAAGATCCTTACCGGCATCGCCGAGAAGATGGCCGTAGAGAGCGGCAACGACGACTGGAAGATCTTCGAACAGTGGGATTCCCACGGGGACTTCATCAACGACCAGCTCGGCACGTGTGGGACGACGCTTGAAGATCTCTCGACCGGCGAGAAGAACTACTGCCTGGTCGAAGAGTACGACTACGAGAAGTGGAAGGACGACGACCACTTCACGTTCCGGTTTGACCTCGACCAGATCGGATCTTTCGCGAGTGCGGCCAAGGAGGCCGGCATGAGCACCGCGCCCGAGTGGATCCCACCGGGAACGTACGGCGACGAAACCGACGAGGAGTATCCCCTCGAGTTTACCGATACCCGCTCGGTGTTCTTCTCACACGGGAGCAATCAACCACACGAACGGCTGCAGGACCACTACGCGAAACGGAACGACCTCGACGAGTCGGCCTACCGGGGGAACTACCTGCATCTCAACCCAGTGGATGCCGAAACACGCGAAATCGAAACCGGTGACATGGTGACGATCGAGTCCAAGGACGGCGCGGGGACGCTGATGGCCCACGTTACCGAGCGCGTGCAGCCCGGATTCGTCACCGCCGAATACGGCTTCGGTTCGACCTCCGCAATTACCTCCACCGAAACCGGCGATCCCGGGGAGGCTGATGGGATGAACACGATGATGTTACACACGGACCAGATGGACCCGATCACGGGGCAGGTGGACAGGCACATCGCCGTCGACGTTTCGCCTGCGGGGGGTGAGTAGCGATGGCGGTCGAAAGCGAACACTGGGTCTTCTACTTCGACCCGAACCGCTGTATCGGCTGTCACGCCTGCTCGGTTTCCTGCAAGCAGTTTCACGGACGCGGCGCGGACACGGACGACTGGCGGACGGTCACCCATCACGAGGTGGGCACCTACCCGAACGTGCAGGATGTCCCGATCTCGATGTCCTGCATGCACTGTCACGACGCGCCCTGTGAGAAGGTCTGTCCGACGAACGCGATCGAGAAGCGAGAAAGCGATGGGATCGTCACCGTCGACCGCGACGCTTGTATCGGTTGCAAGTACTGTGGGTGGGCCTGTCCCTTTGGGGCCCCCACATACGGCGACGAGGGGCTGATGTCCAAGTGTAATATGTGTCTCGGGCAGGGCCCAGGCGGTGGGGCAGCTGTCGAAGACACGCCGAAACACGAACTCGAAGGGCAGGTCGAGCCGAACTGCGTCTCGGACTGTGTCGGCGAAGCGATCAAGGCCGGTCCGGAAAAGGAAGTCATCCAGGAGGCCTCGGAAGCGGCGGCCCAGCGGTTCAAGTCCGGCACGTCGGCCAACGGTCGGGTTATCGTGGAGCCGTTGCAAGATAGCACGTCGGCCGTGGACGGCGGCATTGACGGTGCGAAGGAAGTCACCACGCCGTTCAACGCAGGGGACTGACAATGTCCGCAATTGGTGGCGCGGAATGGCTGTGGTTGCCGCACGTCCACTGGGGGGTGCTCATCGCGACGTACCTCTTCCTCGGTGGTGTGGCCGGCGGCGCGTATCTCACCTCCGCGTGGGCGAGTTTCATGCGGAGTCTGCTCGGGACCGAACGATTCCTCGCCAAGATCCTACTCGCTGAGTCGAAGGATCCCGATCACAGATTTGCCTGTGCGGAGACCTCGCGCTGGGGCTCGGTCATCGCCTTGTTCTCCATCGGCATTGGCAGTATCGCGCTCCTCTCGCACCTGGGAGCGCCGCTTCGAGCCTTGACCTTCGCGTGGAATTTTACGAACTACGGGTCCTGGATGGTGATCGGGACGTGGCTGATCATCCTGTTCTCCCTCCTCGCCCTCCTCGAGGCGCTTTGGCTGCACTTCGGACGGGACCTCGAAGACGAGTCGGGCCTGAGCCTGTTCCCGCGGCGAATCTTGGGCTGGGTCGACGGAGTCATGCCCTGGCGGTCGGATCGGGGCATCGTCTGGGCGATCGATGTGGTTGCCGACCTCACCCGTATACCCGGCGTTGCCCGGGGTGCCTTCCGCGTTCTCGGGAGTGTTCTCGCCGTGCTCGTGGTCGTCTACACTGCGATGCTCCTGAGCGACCTCGCTTCCGTACCGATGTGGAGTCGGACGTACCTCCCATTCATCTTCCTGATGAGCGGGGTTTCGACGGGTATCTCGGCCGCGCTCCTCGGGACAGTGCTCAGCGGCGGCGCGTTGACCCGGATCAACCACCGGTTCTGTCTCACCGATGACGTGATCATTATCGTCGAACTGCTCGCCATCGGAGCCCTGCTTTCCTTCCTGGCCAA
Source organism: uncultured Halobacteriales archaeon (assembly GCA_964550355.1). Taxonomy (GTDB): domain Archaea; phylum Halobacteriota; class Halobacteria; order Halobacteriales; family Halobacteriaceae; genus Halodesulfurarchaeum. Next base: position 4,727 of record CAZJZA010000044.1, on the reverse strand, counting down.
CAGCGCCAACGTCGGAGCCCAGGCCACGCTTTTAGAACTGCTCGGGACGTTCCAGCTCGAGTTCGTCGGGGGCGTCCTGATCTTGGGAACCTCTCTGCCGGTGGTCATTTCCCTGACGGTCACCGCCCTTCACCAGTTCACGGAGTTCGGCGAGTCGGCATTCGGCCGCCGGATCCTCACCTATGGGTACGGGACGAAGTACGTCCTGGTGCTCGTCGGTGGGTACCTTCTTCGATACGTCGTGTTGCTCGCCGCAGTGAAGACACCGCTCGCTGTTCCAGGGCTGTAACGAAGTTATGCCACAATTTAATCCACCGGACAGGCGACAACTGACAGACCCCGAACCCTGGTGCCGGGCCCTGGTAATCCTCTCGAACTGCCTGAAACACCCCGACGGAACGCTCCGCTATGCCATTACGGACGGCACACTTGCCGCAGATCTCGGGGATACAATGTTTGCTATCGGGCTCGAAGAACCATCGTCACCGCCTCCTGTCGAGAACCGGGATCTCACGGAGGACTACGAGTCGCTGTTCGGCGCGTTCCGTCGGCCCTTTGCCCCACCCGCAGCCTCCCCGTACAAGGAGTGGTACGGCGAGTCGAAACAGGGACTGATGGATGGGCCACCCGCCACGCGCATGAAGCGTCGATACGACGCTATTGAGGCCTCGATTCCCGAGGCGTATCCGCCCGACCACGTAGCTCTCGAACTAGAATACGCGAGCCTATTGACCGAATCCGATAAGGCCGGCGAACTCGCCGTCTTCATCGAGACAGATCTGGACTGGATCGACGCCTTCGCGGAGATGGTTTCCGAGGCTGTCGCCGAGGCGCCGTTCTACCGATGGTGCGTGGACGTCCTGCTGACCGTGGTTCAGGGGCTTCGGACGACCTTACAGATTTCAGACCCGTCGGCCGAAACGACCGAACGAATGACCGAGCGTGCACGGTCGAGCGTGACATAGTAATGAGCGAAGAGGCGGTCCGCGAGCACGAACGGAATCGGTACCGGCTCACCTACCGGAAACAACCGACGGAGGGCTGTCCGCTGGGAGAAACCGACAGTACCGTCTCCGAGTTCTCGGTGTTTCAAGGCGGGACGGAACGACAGTGTGAACTTCTGGTCCGCGCCGAAGACGGGACGATCGCCGTGGAATCTTATACCCGACCGGCAGACATGCAGTGTCCCTGTTCGGTTGTCGTCGATCACGGGATGTTGCCCCATTTCCGACCCGCGGAATCGGGAGAGCGGATCCTCCTGACGATCTACGTCAGCGGCTCGAAGGAGGCTCAATCTATCACCGAAGCCCTCGAATCGGTCGCCGGGAAAGCAGAATTGGTCGATTACGAGACACTCGACGAAACGACGCGGGACTGGACGGTTCACGTCGATCTGGGATTACTCACCGAGAAACGCCGGGAGGCACTCGAGCACGCGCTTTCAGACGGGTATTACGAGACCCCGAGCCAGACGACCATTGCTGAAATGGCTGCCCGAACCGGGATCTCGAGTTCGGCGTTTGCGACGCGATTGCGAAAGGCCGAACGCGAGGTCTACGAGCAGATCGGGCGCTCGCTTTGAGCGGTCGTCACGGTTTTCCTCGGGGCGGTTCACTGAGCGGTATGGACAATGCGCTCGTCATCGGTGGCACCCGGTTCATCGGTCGGCATCTGGTTCGAGAGTTGCTGGATCACGACTACGAACTCACGCTCTTCAATCGTGGCCGACACGAGAACCCCTTCGCGGATGAGGACCGGGTCGATCACGTTACGGGCGACCGGACGGACGAAGCGGCCGTCGAACAGGTCGCCGAGTCAGTCGATCCGGATTTCGTTTTCGACGTCGTGGCCTATCACCCGACCGAAGTGGCCCACGCGACGCGCGTCTTCGACGACGTGGAGGCCTACGTGTACGTGTCGAGTGGGGCCGCCTACGCAGCGGAAGCGATTCCCAAACGGGAGGACGAGACCGCCATCGAGGACTGCACGCCGGAGCAGGCCACGGCGGATACCCCCGAGACCTACGGCAACCGGAAAGCCGAAGGGGACCGCGAAGTCGCCCGCGCCGCCGAACGGGGCGTCAACGCGATGTCGGTCCGGCCACCGGTCGTCTACGGGCCACACGATTACACAGAACGGCTCGATTACTGGCTTCACCGCGTGGCAACGTACGACCGGATCATTGTCCCCGGGGACGGGACGAACCTCTGGCAGCGGGCTTTCGTTGAAGACGTTGCAAGCGGTATGCGAACGGTCGCAGAGCGGGGAACGCCCGGCGAGTGGTACAACGTCGGCGACCGAAACGCCGTCACTCTCGACCGGATGATCGAACTCGTGAGGGAGGTGATGGACACGACAGTCGAGATTGTCCACGCGAGCGACCGCGAACTTTCGATCGCCGACCTCAATTCAGGGTCGTTTCCCCTGTATCGCGACTACCCGCATCTGCTCTCGACGGAAAAGTTGGCCGCGCTCGGGTGGGATTCGACCTCGGTCGAGAAAGCGATGGAGCAGACGGTCACAGACCACCTGGTAAGCGATCGGGATGGGATCGAGAATGGGCCGCCCAGGAGCGTGGAAGAACGGGTTCTGGAGGTTCTGGG
>CAZJZA010000044.1:0-2024 GCA_964550355.1 uncultured Halobacteriales archaeon | reverse complement strand
GGTCGGCGGCAGGGCCGATCAGGGGACCCAGACAGTCGGGCATGACCCGTGGTTGTTTATGGTCTCTCGTTCAGAATGGGAGGTATGTTCGAGAAATCCACCTGGATTCGTCTCCCGCGAAACGTGATGGTGGGCCACGACGTGCTGGGGGAGGCCGGGACTGTCGTCCGAGATACTCATCTCCGGGGGCGACCCCTGGTCGTCACGAGTCCGACGCCGAAAGAAATCGCCGGTGCGGACCTCATTGTGACCCTGGAGGCGGCCGGATTCGAACCGGAGACGATCGTCATCGAGGAGGCGACGTTCGGGGCCGTAGAGCGGGTCCTCGACCGCGCCACCGAAATCGATCCGGGTTTTCTCGTCGGCGTCGGTGGGGGCAAACCCATCGACATCGCGAAGATGGCCGCGGACGAGTTAGACGTGGGATTCGTCTCCGTGCCCACCGCGGCCAGTCACGATGGGATCGTGAGTGGGAGAGGGTCAGTTCCGGAAGGGGACACCCGTCACAGCGTCGCGGCAGCGCCTCCGGTCGCCGTGATTGCGGACACCGGGATCATCGCTGAAGCCCCATGGGAACTGCTGACGGCGGGCTGTGCGGACATCATTAGCAACTATACGGCCGTGAAGGACTGGAAACTCGCCAACCGGCTCAAGAACGTCGAGTACTCGGAGTACGCCGGCGCACTCTCCCAGATGACGGCGGAGATGCTTCGGGATAACGCGCCGATGGTCAAACCCGGACTCGAGGAATCTTCCTGGATCGTGGTCAAAGCACTCGTCTCCTCCGGCGTCGCCATGAGCATTGCCGGCTCTTCTCGACCCGCGAGTGGCGCAGAACATCTCTTTAGCCACCAGTTGGATCGGATCGCCCCGGGTCGAGCACTCCACGGCCATCAGGTCGGCGTGGGATCGATCCTCACCGAATATCTCCACAGCGGTGCGGATGGCGAGTGGCGGGCCGTTCGAGACGCACTTGCGAGCATCGATGCCCCGACGACCGCCGAGGAACTGGACCTCTCCCCTGCGGAAGTCATTGAGGCACTCACCAGCGCACACGAAATCAGGGATCGGTACACGATTCTCGGGGACGGCATCGAGGAGGCTGCGGCCATCGAGGCGGCGACCCGAACCGGTGTCATCTGACTTTTTGGCTAGCCTAAAAACCTGCAGTTTCCGCCCGTTCTCGAAGGAGTTTATAGAGCAAGCCGATTGATTCAACTATCGATCATGCGCGCAGAACCATACCAGCGCTGTCAGGCCTGTGGGCGATCACTCGAGCACTCGACGGTCTACCGGAATCATGCCTATTGTACCCAGTGCGGTCCCACTCTGGGGGGAACTGGACTGTAACGGATCGAGGCAACACTGGAATGTGAGTGATAGGGGTTGGACTGGATTGTAAACGATCTGGCCGGCACCGGCTAGTACTTGATTTTGGTGAACCCGGGCTTTTTCTTCTTAGTGACCGCCCCATCGGCGGCTCTCGCGGCCTCCTGATTCTTTTGTGTTGGCAAGCCTTTTCTATCCCCATTCTGAGTTCATTCGGGATGGACACACCGCGAACTGGACTCTCCTACGGCGACGTCCTGCTGGTTCCGCATCGCTCGCCCGTCGACAGCCGGAGCGAGGTTGATCTTTCGACGAGACTAACCTCGTCGATCGAACTGGCGAACCCGCTTTTGAGCGCCCCGATGGACACCGTGACCGAATCCGAAACGGCGATCGAACTCTCTCGACTCGGCGGCTTCGGGACGATTCACCGCTTTCTCACGATTTCGGAGCAAGCAGCCGAGATCGAAGCCGTCGTCGAGGCTGGCGAGCGGGCCGGGGCCGCAGTCGGCGTCCGCGAGAAGTACCTCGATCGGGTCGAACACGCGCTCGAAGCAGGTGCCACAGCGATCGTGGTGGATGTCGCCCACGGTCACCTCGAAGTGGCACTCGACGCCGTCTCCGATGTGGCAACCGAATTTCCCGACGTCCCGCTGATTGCGGGACACGTCGCCACCCCGGCGGCTGTCGAAGAT
>CAZJZA010000043.1:0-10362 GCA_964550355.1 uncultured Halobacteriales archaeon | reverse complement strand
ATTTCCCGAACCGCATCGATCGCGTCCGCATCGAGCACTACCCGTCCTGAATACGACTCGAGAAGGTCCTGGGCCGCTGCCAGCGTTTCTGGTGCGTCTCCCAGGCCAGGACCGAGAACGAGGACGTCCTGCTCGCGAGCAACCGGAAGCACCCGTTCTGTGTGATCTGGTCCGATTCTGGATCCCGGGAGGGAATGGACGATCAGGTCTTCACTGTAGGTTTGGATGCGGTCCGTGACGGATTCGGGTGCGAGCACCGTCGCGAGGTCTGCCCCGGCCCGAAGGGCCGCCTGTGCCGCGAGCGCCGGTGCTCCGGTATAGGGGCCACCGCCGACGACGAGTACCCGACCAAAATCGCCTTTATGGGAATCCGTCGGTCGGGTCAGTCGTTCGAGGTCGCCCGCGCCGACGAAGCGCAATGCGGCCGCCGGGATCCCGATGTTCGCCACGGTGACGTCTTCCCGATCGGCCAGTCCCGGTTTCAAGTCGTGAAACGTCACGACTCGGTCCGCCTCGACTGACACACCCGGCGTTTCTCCGGTGTCGACGTCCAGGCCCGATGGAACGTCGACCGAGACGACGGTCGCTCCGCTTTCATTGACCGACTCGATGGCCGACTGCTCGGGTTCGCGGGGAGCGCCGGCGACGCCGGTTCCAAGGACCCCGTCGACGATCACGTCCGGCTCGTCGAGCACCAGATCACTCGCGTCGCGGACGACAGCCGTCTCGATTTCAGCGGCCTGGAGGGCCTCCCACTTCTCCCTCGTCACGTCGCTTCGGATGCGGTCTGGGTGGCCGAGCAAGTGGACAGTCGGTTCCCGGTCCGCGAGAAACCGGGCGGCCACGAGTGCGTCGCCCCCGTTGTTCCCGCGTCCGGCGACGACGGCCACGGACCGGTTTCCTTCGGGGAGGTCACGGACCGCTCGTGCGACCGCGTTGCCGGCTGACTCCATGAGATTCGTCTCGCGGACGCCGAGGGCGACGGCGTTCCGGTCGACGATGGCCATCTCGGTTCTGTCGATCATGGCTCCGCGTAGGTGTGCAATCCCCTAAAGGAAGTGGTCCCTCGCAGTGGGACTCACGCGACTGCGCTACCGGGTCTCCACTGCCCCACCGGTCCGAAGGTGGGTAAAAACGTAGGTCTGGGCGTAGCCAGGTCGCGGCCCCAACCGTTCCCGGATGGCCCGCGAGGTTTCCCTGTACGTGTCGCGTTTCGCCTCTGGAAAGTAGTCCTCGATAGCCGTCTGGATCCAGGTATCGAGTGGGACTGGTTCCTCGAAGCCCAAAGAAAAGAGCAAGACACAATCTGCAACTTTCGGTCCGACCCCGACAAAGGCGGTCAACGCCTCTCGGGCGTCTTCATAGGTCTGGGGCCCAATGCTGTCGATGGACACGTCGCCGTCCCGGAGCATTTTCGCGGTCGACTTGACGTACGGGGCCCGGTAACCGAGCCCCAGATCTCGCAACTCGGATTCGGTCGCGGCTGCCAACTTCTCCGGGTGGGGGAATCCGTGGACGATCGAGTCACTCCATTGGATCTCCTCACCGTAGGCCTCCCGGAGAGCCGTTACCATCTCGTGGATCCGGTCGATTCGCATCTGGGCCGAGAGAATGAACGAAAACAGGGTGGCTTCGACGGGTTCGGTTACGATCCTGAGGCCCTGGAATCGCTTTTTTGCCGCCTGTACTACCGGTTCATCCGGGAACTCGGCGTGAAATTGTGGAAGGTCCGCGTCGAGTCCGAGCCGGCGTCTGAGTGTTTCTGTCGGGTCAGTGCTCGACCGCCAGTCGATTCCTCCCTCGTGCTTTCTGACTTCGATGACATCGGTTCCAGCAACCGTTCGGAACCACTCACCATTCGTCGCCGGATCTCGGCCGGTTTCCGAGTCGACCCGCCGCCAGAGAAACGTCTGCCCGCTTTCGAGGGTCGTCTGCAGATCGATCCCGCCCGGGATCGAGCGCGCCGGGATGTGCCCGGATTCCATCGTGGGGATGTCTGTGTTTGACGCGGAAAACCTGTCGGATCGAGGCCAATCTATTTTTATGAAGGGCGACAACTGTCACCATACCCATGGATTGTAGGGTCGTTGTCGAGGCGGCGGTTCCGGTGTACGACGTGGAAACATCCGATGAGGCCGTTCGGATCGCCATCTCGAAGACGGGAGAGATGCTGAACCCAGATCTCAACTACGTGGAGATCGATATGAGCGTTCGCTCGTGTCCTCATTGCGGCGAGGAACTCGAACCGGCCTTCGTCGCGGCGGACGAGAGCCTCGTGGCGCTCGAACTGGAGATGACGGTCTTCAACGTCGAAGGGGAAGAACATGCCTCTCGTATTGCCAGAAAGGAGATCGGTCAACGCCTGGAAAACATCCCCCTCGAGATCCTCGAAGTCGAAGTGCTCGAGGAGGACGAACCAGCGGATACCGAATCGGAAACGAAGGCCGAAGAGAGCGATTCCTCTTCTGAGGCCCCCGCGGAGTCGGGAGAGGAAGACACAGACGAGCCGGAGGACGACTCGGGAGACGTCCTCCCAGAATTCGATGAATTGATGGAAGGTTGATCGGGCAAACCTCGGCGATCCGGAAATTTGATCGGAGACTGAGCGGAGCCGATTTGGGTGCCGACAGGCGATTCAGTCTTTCAACCGGCACTCGTGTTTTCACCGGGTTGGAGATACCTCGCGCTATAACTACTTTCGGTACCGCTCGGGTCCGCCAGGAACGTTAGTCGGCTTGAGCCGTGACGGTCTCCGTACTCTCCGCGGAGTCCATCGTGCCCGTGATGCCTTCAGCAAGCGCAAAAACAGCCGCCTTGTGATCGGTTTTCGATTTGTGGATCGATGTCGGTCGTACACCTTTGGATTCGTACTCGTCGAGCTGGAGTTCGCGTGCGGAAACGCGCTCGTAATAGTTTCCGACCTCGGCGAGGAGTCCATGCAGGTGAATGAGCTCCTGTTTTTTCATGTGCAACCAATTGTAGCGACTACACCGTTATAGTATTACTCTGAGGAGAGTTACCAAGGGTTGTACCGCCTGGATTTCCGATTGTGACCGTCTGAAAGGCTTTTAGGGGGTCGCCTTTTGGTATCGATATGGACTACGAAGAGCAACTCGACCGTGCCCTCGAGGAAAAACCGGATATCAGCGAAAAGGAAAGTCGCTTCGAGGTGCCAGAGCCGGACCTTCGGACTGAAGGGAACGTCACCGTCTTCGAGAACTTCCAGGAGATTCTCGATGCGATCGGCCGTGGGGAAGATCATGTGCTCAAATTCTTGCAGGACGAGTTCGGGACGAGCGCCCACATCGATGATCGCGGGCGCGCCCGACTCACCGGGCAGTTTAACGAATCACGGGTTGCCGCCGTGATCGAGGAGTACGTGGTGGCCTACGTGCTCTGTCCGGAGTGTGGCCTCCCCGACACCCATCTCACCCGAGAGCAAGGGGCCGAACTGCTCGAATGTGACGCCTGTGGCGCTCGCTCGTCGGTCTGAGACGAACGCGAAATAATTTTTCCCAGACGAAACCAAAAACCGAATCAAGAGAGGTTTTTGAGGTTCTCGAGGTCGCGGTCTGTCCGCATGAACTCGGCGGTACGGCGGGTCGCATGACAGTTCGGACAACTGAAGTTCTGCTCTGCGTCCGGGAGTTCATTCGGCGTGGATTCCCAGGCCTTTCGGCACTCCGAACAGACCAACTGGACGTAGGCCTCGTGTGGCATGCGTTCGCACAATCGAGTGCCGGGGGGAAAAACTTGCTGGCCTAGATGCGACCGACTTCCTCGACCGCGACGGACTCGACGCCCTCCACGGTTCTGAAAGCTTCCTCGACCGCTTCGGTCCCGCCCGCGTCGTCCGGGACGATGACTGTCGGATGGAGCGCTACCAGTCCGAATGCGACCTCTTCTCGGTCGACCTTGTTGATTTTCGCCCCTTCGGAAAGCGAGCTTTCGAGACGCTCCTCGAGGACATCGAGATCGAGGTCGGGATTCTGGGGCATCACCTTGATGACGGCGGCGACTTTGCCCATGTTATGGCCCTCTGGACCCACACTCGGGACACTCATAGAGGGTGCTCTGCTTGCGACAGGTGGCACACCGATAGATCTGGTGGCCACACTCCGGACACTTGAAGGCCGCCGCGTTGGTCCCGGAGATGTTGATTCCACAGGAAACACATCGTCGGGCCCGGTCGGTCTGACTCATGTTGACTACGTATTTCTACCCGGCCGGTGCGGTTTAACGGTTGTCTTTCCCCTTTGCCGACCGTCCCACTTAACCCGACTCCCTCGGAAAGCCCGTACATGACCGATCGGGGCTGGTTTCAAGATCTCGACGGGCACGACGTCGACCGCGGAGCCCAGGCCATCCGTGAAGGCCAGGCCGAAGAGCCACGGCCCTGGCCGGCCCTGGCCGTCGATTCTGGGTTCGTCGAGAGCCAAGACGACTATTACGCGTTTTTGCACGAGGCGACTCTCGCGGCCGCCAAATCTGCAGTCACCGAGCGCGAGCAGGCCACCGACCAACAGCTCGTCCACGCCGTTCGGGCGATGGATGACCTCGCAGAAACCGTCAACGAACTTGCAGAACGCGCTGCGGAGTGGGCCGGGAGCCAGTACGGCGAATCGAGGGAGGGGATCGAATACGTGCTCGAAGTCGCCGACCGGGATCCAGAAACGCCCACCGATGCCGAGATCGTCGAGTTCGCGAGATCGGTACGCGCGTTGCAGAATCGTCGTGTCAATCTCCGCTCGTTCGTCGAGGAGCAAGCGCCGGTTGTGGCACCGAACCTCTCGATGCTCGCCGAACCGCTCCTGGCTGCCAGGCTGATTGCGCTCGCCGGCGGTCTCGAATCACTTGCAAAGAAACCGAGCGGGACTGTCCAAGTACTGGGTGCAGAAGACGCACTATTCGCCCATCTCGAGGGACATGCTCCGTCGCCAAAACACGGGATCATCTTCACACACGAGTACGTGCGCGGAACCCGTCCAGAAGAACGCGGCTCCGCTGCCCGGGCTTTGGCCGGCAAACTCTCTATCGCCGCGCGGATTGATCACTACCGCGGCGAACGCCATCCGGCATTGCAGGCCGAACTCGATGACCGAATGACGATGATCCGGTCTGGAGGTGAACAGGAATGACGCTCCCCGGCGGTATCGAACGTCGGTCAATTGGGGGCGAAAAGGCGCTGGCCACCCGGGGCGAGCCAGTTTACGGTGAACCGACCCAGGACGGCTGGCGGCGATGGGATCCCTATCGATCGAAACTCGGGGCCATGCTGGAACTGGGCGTCGAAACGAGGTTTGAAAGCGGGGACGGCGTGCTTTACCTCGGGGCGGCGTCCGGAACGACCGTGAGTCACGTCGCCGACGTGGCCGGACCGACGTACGCCGTCGAATTTGCCCCACGTCCGATGCGGGATCTTTTGACGATCGTTGCATCCCGGCCAAACCTGTTTCCGCTTCTCGCCGATGCCCGTCGCCCGGAAACCTACGCTCACGTGGTCGAAAGCGAACTCGACACGCTGATCCAGGACGTGGCGACGACCGATCAGGCGCGCGTCGCGACGCGAAACGCACAGTTTTTAAAGGCGGATGGCACGCTCGTTCTGGTGATCAAAGCCCGGAGCGAGGACGTAACCCGTGATCCCGCGGACGTCTTTGCGGAGTCGCTTTCGACACTCGAAACGAGTTACGAAATTCTCGAAACCCAAGAACTCGATGCGTACCACGAGGACCACCTCGCCGTCGTGGCGACCCGACGCTAACGTCGGTTCGACGGGAGCAGCACAAACGAAGCGATAGCCGACTTCAGGAACTATTTACGTCGACCGCCCCTCGGATTCGACCGATGTCGAATGGGTCTCGAGATATCTTCGACGAGATGGGAACGCTGGGTGTCGAAGAGGAGTATTTCGTCGTAGACGAATCGGGCGTTCCGACGGCTGGATCCGACGAGCTTGTCTACCAGAACGAGGCCCCCGAACCGATTACTGGAGACGTGGACCACGAACTGTTCAAGTTTGTTATCGAGGCTCGAACCTGGAAACTCGAATCACCTGGTGACGCACCGGAGGCAGTCAGAACGGTCAGGAAAACCCTCCAAGAGTACGCTGCAGAACACGGCTTCCAGATCGCGGCTGCGGGAATCCATCCGGCAGCTGACTGGCGACTTCACGAACACGCCGAGAAACCCCGGTACCGATCTCAGCTCGATCGGATCCAGTATCCCCAGCACAGGAACACCACGGCCGGTCTGCACGTTCACGTGGGCGTCGACGACCCGGAGAAGGCAATTTGGATAACCGACGAGCTCCGTCGATATCTTCCTTTTATACTCGCCCTCTCGGCGAATTCGCCGTTCTGGAACGGCTTCGATACTGGACTTTGTTCGGCCCGGGCAAAAATCTTCGAGAATTTGCCGAACACCGGGATGCCCACGGCTTTCGGGAGCTTCGATGCCTACCGACAGTTCGAAGACCTGATGCTGGAGACGGGTTCGATCAAGGACTCGGGCGAACTCTGGTATGATGTCCGCCCCCACACTGACCTCGGCACCGTCGAGATTCGAATCCCCGACGCCCAGGACCGGATCGGCCACGTCGATGCGATTGTCGAATACTCTCACGCGCTGGTGATGGATCTCGCGACTCGGTACGAGGACCGTGAATCAGGTCTCGACATGCGCCGGGAACTGCTCGATGAGAACAAGTGGCGAGCAATGCGACATGGCCACGACGCCGAGTTGATCCAGCCAGACGGGACGACCGCCTCACTGGCAGATATCGTCGATCGCGAAGCCGACCGACTCGGTGTGAGCGGAATCAGGAACGTGTTCGAGGCCGAGAGCGGGGCGACACGACAGCGCCGCATTCTGGAGGAATCTGGAGCGAGTGCACTCCGCGAGGCGCTCCTCATTGAGCCACGGTTGTAACTCGTCCCACCGCTTCGGCCGAGGGTTTAAACGCACTCATCGCTTTTGTCCTCGTAGAGACAACATGTCCGGGGACGACACGGAAGACGCTCCGAAGGAACCGGCCGAAGAACCAGCGGACACCGAGGCCGAACACCCAGAGGAAAGCGACGAAAACGAAGCGGCCGAAACGACTCCTTCCGCAGCTGAATCGGAGGCCGATACGGCGGGCGAGGAACGAGCCCCGTCCGAAGCGACCGAAGAAAGTCGCGGCGCGAGGGATCGAATCGAGGCTGGCGCGGACCGGGCAGTCACCGAACTCGACACCCGGGTCATCGACATCCTTTCCTGGCTGCTCGATACTGAAACGCGAGGTCGAATTTACGTCTATCTCCGACAGAACCCGTGGAGCACGAGCGAGGAGGTCGCCGAAGGAACCGGCCTGTACCCAAGTACGGTCCGGGAAGCCCTTGCGGAACTTACCGAAGAGGATATCGTCGACCGGCAAAAACGCGAGAGCGAGGGAGCCGGAAACAACCCCTACGAGTACAAGTCCATCGCGCCGAGCGAGCTCGTCGGGAGTGTCGTCGGACGCGTCCAGGAGGAACTCAACACGATTTTCACCATGGACGAGCGTGGTGGAGAGAACGGCGAAACCACCGCCGAACCGGTCCAGATCGAAGTTCGAGACGAGGAAAGCGAAACTGAGGAGTAAATGTGGATTTGACCTGGCGACCGCACTTTTTCGTCGTCAAACCCAACCTCTAAACGCACGGGAACCATCCCGCGGGATATGGACGTGGCGCTTGGGGGGACATTTGATCCCATTCACGACGGACACCGCCGACTTTTTCGTCGCGGGTTCGAACTCGGTGATCTCACCGTCGGATTGACCAGTGACGACCTGGCCCCCCAGACGCGTCACGAGCCGCGATACATCCGCCCGTTCGAGGAGCGAAAGGCCGACCTCGAAGCAGAACTCGCCGAGTTAGCCGAGGAATACGACCGGGACTTCGAGGTCCGGGTGCTCGACCGGCCGACCGGCATCGCGGACGAACCGAGATACGAGGCTCTCGTTGTCACTCCGGAAACACGGGAGGGCGGGGAACGGATCAACGAAATCCGGCGCGAGCAAGGTCTTGACCCACTTCGAATCGTAGTCGTGGACCGGTTGCGTGCCGACGATGGGGACCTCATTTCGAGCACTCGGATCGTCCGGGGCGAGATTGACGAACACGGAAATCTTACTCCGGATCGGACGGGCAGGGAGAACGGCGCCTCGGCAGTTCGGTAACTCACCAGGAGGGCGGCTCCAGTCCGGCTTCTTCGAGCAACTCCCGCCATCTGGACTGAATAGTGAGCCGTGAAACCTCGGCTGCTTCGGCGACCTGTATTTGGGAGCGTTGATCGCCGGCGATTAGCGCTCCGGCGTACACGCTCGCCGCGAGAAGTGCCTTTTTGGAGCGCTCGGCGACCGGGAGTTGGGAGAGATATAATTCCTGGGCAACCGATCGGGCATCGGCACTCAATTCGAGGCGCTCACCGACCCGGTCGAGAGCGGCGAGTGCTTCTTTTTCGTGCTGTTCGGTGCCGGCCCGGTACATGGTCGAATGAAGTCCGGCCAGGGAGTTAACGGTATTGTCCTTCCTGAAGATTCTCGTGAGCCTTATTGTGATGCCGGGGATACTAGGGATGGAGCGCGGGTAGCCAAGTGGTCAACGGCGCAGCGCTTAGGACGCTGTCCCATAGGGGTCCGCAGGTTCGAATCCTGTCCCGCGCAGTGAACGAGTTTTCGAGGGACGAGAAAACGAGTGAACGAGCAGGACAGCGATTCGAGCCCTGGAAGGCGCAGCCCGGAACGGCCCGAAGGGCCGCACGCCCGGACCGTCTTCCTCTGGTTCGAATCCTGTCCCGCGCAGAGCGAGACACGACCGAAGGGAGTGTCTCGAAAAGGCGAGCGGTGAAACCGCGAGCCCAATAGAGTGAACATGCGAGACGCTCCCGGTTGGAGTGTCTCGAAAAGGCGAACGGGGAGCGAAGCGACCCGTGAGCCGCATGCCAATTGAACGAGCAGGCGAGGATTCGGGCATTATTGGATGCCATTATAGACGTTCTCACATTTTCCATTACAACACTCTATCTGTGGTCGCTAGGGGCCGTCAGTGAGGTGCGATCCTGGGGAGGTTCTGACGCTGGGGGTCAGCCATCCGTCATTACTGCAAGTTCATGATTTGGCAACTGTTTTTAATCGAGTCATTTGCGAGTTTACTTTCAGACATCTATTAGACAGCTACCAATACGGCTATCAATAGCTTCAATTCTCTTTACTGAGATGGGCGATGAGAGTGATGGTGAACTATACCGATTTGTTCTAATTGTTCTGACTCTTTTACTAGTTGCATCCCTTCCAAGTCTGATGGCGAGTAGTGACTCTTTGGGTCCTCTCACCGAGACTAAACATTCAGACCCCTACCCAGATGTGGAAGCCCAACTCCTTGATACCGAAATTGATGGGAAGGATCCTATTCGAGTGGGTGTCAATCTTGAGCGAGGATTTGCTTATGGAGAGGACCCGGATACGGAGGCCAAACCGTACTACGTCTACCTTTCAATAGGTGGAACTGAAACAAATCCGGAATACGTACTTGCTGAGCATAAAGCCGTCTGGCTGGCTCCTCGTGAATCCAAACACGTAGTTTTCGAAGTCCCATTCGAAGAAGAGATCTATGATCGTGGACACTCCAAATCAACGCTCCCCGTACGAGTGTACGGCTCTCCTTCTAGTTATCAACCGGACATTTGGACAGTGTTACATTCAAGAGATACTAACAATCTCGGCAATCTCATAGTACGACCAAACCTGTTCGATTGGTGGCGGTTCTGGGGGGTGGTGGTCTCCAGTCTTGGGATTTTAGTAACACTATACCGGTCTCGAAAATTCCATGGTCAGTGGAAAAAATCAGTCATTAACGGAATCGAGGAGCGTCTCGATGAAATACAAACGGCATCTACGGAGTCGCAAAGCAAGTCATGGAGCATACAGACCCTTCTGACAAATCATTCCCCATATGAGTTCGAGCAAGTGATTGAGCGGTTGTATCGTGCAAATGGATATATGGTGAACAAAACCAGCAAGAGTGGTGATGCTGGATTAGATGTACTCGCCAAAAAAGACGGGGTATATGTTGGCGTCCAAGTGAAACGCTACTCACCTGGGAACAATGTTGGTAGTCCGGAGGTTCAAAACGCAGTCGGAGCTGGAATACAGCAAGGCTGTGACGAGGTTGTTATGGTTACGACCTCGGATTACACCAGACCAGCAAAGTCTGCTGCGCAAGCTACGTCACAAAACGGAATTACAGTCACGCTGGTTAATGGACGTAGCATCGTTCAAGAACTCAATCGATATTTGTAGATGTGGAACACACCGACTCTGGTTCGAATCCTGTCCCG
>CAZJZA010000042.1:0-10379 GCA_964550355.1 uncultured Halobacteriales archaeon | reverse complement strand
CCCCTGGCCGTCCGAACGAAGACTCCGCGTGTCGGGTGTAAGCGTCGAACCCTCCCCAGATTCGCTCATCAGTCGATCACCCCCGCAATCGCAAACGCGATCCGGATGCCCTGCACGATCAGGACGAGCCCCACGATCGTGAACAGCCAGAAGACGATCTGGCGCGCCCGTCCGGAGAGCCCACGGTTGAGCAAAGCATTGTAGATACCATTGATGCCGTGGAACGCGGCCGTCACGAGGAAGACCACCATCACGACGAAATAGACGAGTTGGTCCATGCGAAGTGCTGATCCCCACAGCGTGACCTCTGCGGCGTGGTTCACGTAATGTAACCAGATGAAGTGAAAAGCCAGCGTGAAAAGGAGGATGACCGCCGTGACCCGCTGGAGGAACCAGGCGATCGATCCGGACTCGAATCGACTCCGTTTCGTGTCGGTTACCACGGGAACACCTCCGGTGGCAGGAAAACAGGAATACTCAACACAGTTATGAGTACGGTCACGGCAAGAGAGACGTAAAATCCCTCGGCCTGACGTTCGAGCCCGATTCCCATATCGACGAGGAGGAGTCGAATCCCGTTTGCCATGTGAAAGACCGCCGCCGCAAGAAGTCCGACTTCGAGCACCCTGATTAGGAAAATGCTCTCGAGCCCCTGGATCGTGCGCGTGTACAGGTCGATCCCCTCCGCGACTGCGTCGGGGTTGGACGAGGCCGGAATGGCCGTACTGAGGACCGCAATGTGGGCAAAGAGATAGCCGGCGAGAATCCAGCCAGTCACCTTGTGGAGGACCCAAGCCCACATCCCGGCCGAGAAGTTCCGCCAGCGACCGAAATCCTCAACGAGACCCCGGTTGGTTGACTCGGTCATACGCCGTATGGCCGTGGAGTGCACAAAGACCTTACTACAAATCTCAGCCAGCCCTATTCGGGGTCGGCCGGCGAGCGCTCGGCACGCTCGCTCTCAGCGACAGCGAGCGTCTTTTCCTCGAGTTCGACCAGATGACAGAGTGGGTTCCCCGGATACACAACCGGGTTTTCGAGGACGCCCACGAGCAGGCCGGTCCACGGCGACTCGACCGTCGTCCGTTCGGTCTTGAACGGATTCGAGATGGTGGCGATTGTTTCACCCGCTTCGACGATGTCCCCCTGCTCGGCGTGCATTTCAACGAGACCGCCACTTTCGGCCCGGATCCAGGTCTTCCCGTTCGCGGTGATAACCGTCCGCCATCCCGGCCACTGTACCGCCTCGTCCGGATGCATTTCGAACTCGCCAAAGACACTCGCGACGCCATCGAGCGCCCGATCGATGAGGTCCCGCTGGAATCGATGAGCCTCCCCCATCTCGACCGTAATGGTGGGAGCCCCCACGTTTGTCGCTTCCCGGCGGAGTGTCCCCTCCGAACCTTCCGAGTCGATGATGACGTGAGACCCAAAGGCATGGGCGAGTCTCGCCACCGGCTCCTCGGCCATATCTCCACGGACGTGAAGCATATTCGTCCGGCCCCGGGTCGACGTGTGAAAGTCGAGGCCCAGGTCCGCTGGCTCGATGAAATTCGTGAAGATGGTGTGTGCCATCCGCTTCGCGCTGGTACCCTCACTATCCCCGGGAAACGATCGGTTGAGGTCTCGATCGTAGATCGGTAAATATCGTTGCTGGGCGAGAAAGGCCGGCACGTTGAGAACCGGGAGCAAGATCACCGTTCCGTGGAGATTTGAGTGTTCCCAATCGAGAGCGACCTCGCGAACCACTTCGATTCCGTTCAACTCCTCGCCGTGCGAGGCCGCGGTCATGAACAGCGTCGGGCCGGGTTCCGCACCGTTAACGATGGATACGGGAATCCGGATCGGGTCACCGAGGTAGGTTTCACTGATCCGGTACCGAAAGGTGACCGATTCCCCCGGGGCCACCTTCCCACCGCTGTACGTGAACGCACCACCGGTCATGTCCATCGTATAGCACGCGATGCTTAAGGCGTTGTCTTGGCCGAGTTTCCAACCAGCACCAGAAGGCGACCGTTTGGTTTCCAGACAACTGCCGCCTGCCGCACGACCGGTTAGTTTCAAAACAGCATCTATAAGCGGCCGTTTATCCCCGTCGGACCCCTATTTTTTGTATGAACGATTCGGTCTCCGTCGGTGTGCTCAGTCTGCACAACAGCAAGGAAACAAAGGCGATTCTCAACATCGTCAATGATCTCGGACACGACGGCCACTGGCTGCGAAGTGACAATCTGGTCGTCGAAATCGAGGAGGGCGAAATCAGGATCGAACCGGAGGTCGACATCATCGTGAACCGATTACTGCTCTCGAGTACAGAACAACCGGCAGAACTTCTGGGATTGGGCAAGAGTCTGGGTCGACTTCGTCCGATGCTCAATCGGCCCGAGAACGTCCTCACGGCGTTTCATAAGTTTGCCACGGCCACGTCTATGGCCGAGTCGGAGGTCCGAATCCCCGACTCGGTTCTGGCACTCGACGTCGACCGTCTGAACGAACTCCGGGAGAAATTCGGCGACGAAACCGTCTACAAGACTGCGATCGGCACCCACGGTGGGGGGACCTGGAAGATCGGCCGAAACGAGTCCGTCAATCCGCGGGTCGGGGATCGATATGCCTTCCTCCAGGAACTCATCGAGCAAAACGAGAGCCAGCGACACTCCGATCTCCGGATCTACGTCGTCGATGGATCCATCGTGGGAACGATGCGACGCTTCGCTCCCGATAACGATTGGCGGACGAACGTGGCCCTCGGAGGCGACTTCGAGAACGTGGAAAATCTACCCACAGAAGCGGCGGAGATGGCAATCGAAGCGACTGACCTGATCGGCCTGGACTATGCCGGCGTGGATCTGGTGGAGGGCGTCGACGGGTGGTATCTCCTGGAAGTCAACCCAACCGCGGGCTTCCGGGGCTTTTTCGAGGCCACTGGCGTCAACCCCGCCGCCGCGATCGCCAAACTAGCCATCGAAACGGCCGGTGGGTCCGTCGACGAAACCCGACTCGAACAGCTCGCCGGATACCTCGACGACTCGATGCCGGAAACTGTCTCGCAGGTCGAGCCTCGGGCAGACAGAGAAACGAGTACGATCGGCTACACAGAGGAGGTCCTCGTAAGTGGGACCTCGGGGACGGAGCGGGTCGTTGCAAAGTCGGACACCGGTGCGTCCCGTACCAGCATCGACACCCGGCTCGCCGCTGACATCGGCGCGGGACCGATCAAGAGCATGACAAAAGTCCGCTCGGGGAGTACGAAAGCCGGAAAATCCCGGCCGGTCGTGGATATCGTGGTCGGCATTGGAGGAGATCGTCACACGGTCGCAGCGAGTCTGGAGGATCGGGCCCACATGGACTACGGCATGCTCCTCGGGCGAGATATTCTCAAGCACTACCAGGTCGATGCCAAGCGAATGGTCACCGACTCCCCGGACGATGAAGAAGAGGAAGAAGAAACGGACGAAGAGTAGGTCGGTCACCGTTTGAATTCTCGTGATGAGTCACCATCCGAGTACCCCAGTTTAGGTTGGTTTTCCGGCACAGCGAGGGACCGATTCGACGGTTTTATACACAAACCCGGGATAGGATTGGATGCGCTCCGTTGGTGTAGTCCGGCCAATCATCTTGGCCTTTCGAGCCGAGGACCAGGGTTCAAATCCCTGACGGAGCACTGCAGCGACCGAGTTTTACGAGGGAGCGAAGCGCGCACGGAAGGGATTTGAACCACGCAAATCCGACCGAGAGGGAGGATTTGCCATCGGGTTCAAATCCCTGACGGAGCATGCGAGACACGAGCGGAGCGAGTTTCTCGATTACGCGAGCGGTGGAACCGTGAGCACTGCAGCGAACGAAGGTGAGGAGCAAATGCTACCGCAGGAATTTGAACGTACGAAAAGCTTTGCTGTGAGTGAGATTCAAATCGTACTGAATGAAACTTCACTCGTGCAATAACTGGAAGTTCGGAAGCAGAATTGATTCGTTCACGGTTCGATTTCAAAGTCAATTGATAGAATACTATTGCGTGGCGACCACTGACCAATGGTTTGAGTCGGTCGCTCCCGAAGGGTTTTGCATCTTGGCGGAGTATGCAATCATATGGCACGAGCCGATCCGGGAAGTACAGACGATCCTGACCGGGAAATTCGGTTGCTGAAAAACCCGGACGGGCAATGGACGGCTCGCGATCTTCGCGTCGAAGTGACTGTACAGGGGGAGAGTCGAGATGCGGCACTTGACAACCTTGACGCCGTCGTTGAGGCCATTGAGGGAGACGGTGGTCATTCCCCAACCGATGGCGAGATTCGTGATCTGAGTGTCGATCCCGAAGCCGCTCGGTCTCAAGACGACGATCTCCCCGATATTTTGCAGTAAGGATGGTGACGAGGGACTTCTCTGGCGAAGACGTGTACAAAGTACTGGTCAACGTTGGTGGATTTCGGCACGTCCGCACTACCGGTGATCATTTGATTCTCCGGTGGAATCCCCCGGAAAGCCACGAGAATACAGACGTTCGCGTCGTGACCGTTCCCGCTCACGATTCGATCAGTATCGGTACACTCCACGACATCGCCAACGATGCCGGTGCAGCAGATTTCGAGGCGTTCTGCGAGTGGATTGACGAACACCGGTAACAGATCCATCACGATCCGTTTCTGGCGAGTAAAGCTCCTACTTCGATCGATTGGTTTATCTATTGCTGAGAAAACGGCAAACTGAATTAGCTTGGTGAGTTCAGCATATGACTTTTATCACCGACTACATGAGAAGGCCAGACAGACTATCTCCATAACGTTGATCAAACGCGATTTGAGACGTTTGCCTGCAAATATCGTGCTCCAATCCCTGACGGAGCATGCGAGACACGAGCGGAGCGAGTGTCTCGATGTTGCGAGCGGGGAAACCGCGAGCAAGTGAGCGTTTGCCATCGGGTTCAAATCCCTGACGGAGCAGTTAGAGTTTTGAAAGCTGAGAGTGTGGTTTTAGGGATTCTTCGTGCCAACGGCACCCGTATGCTATTATTAATACATTAATCTGCTCAAAATAGAAATGACGCGGACACATTTCAGACCTCCGTACCATTTCAACGTATAGATAAAAGGAAGCGGTGACAACAGTATAGAAAATGAAGACGAAGGTTCCGAACACGAGAAAGGAGAAACCGGACGGGGGCAGGTGCCGAAGATGAACGGAAAGATTCAACGGCTTTCGAAGAACGATGCAACGGAGATTGCACGAGTTATCAACCAAGCAGCAGAGATGTACGAGAACGTTATTCCTGAAGACCAGTACAGTAAGCCGTACATGCCCCTCGACGAGCTGGAAAACGAGATGGAGAAAATGGAGTTCTACGGTTACTTCGACGAGTTGTTGATCGGCGTCATCGGGCTTCAGGACCTCGAAAATGTAACGTTACTCAGGCACCTCTACGTTCTACCGGACTACCATCGCCAGGGGATCGGGACCGAACTGTTAGATCACTCACTCGAGAACGCCTCCGCAAACGACATCTTGGTTGGAACGTGGAAGGCAGCGAAATGGGCCGTTCAGTTCTACGAAAAGCACGGTTTCAAGCGGGTAGCTAACACCCAGGAACTTCTGCAAAAACACTGGGACGTCCCGCAGAGACAGATGGAGGAGTCAATTGTCCTCCGGTACAGGAGATAAGAGAACAGTTCTATCCTCGGGCGCAGTACTCTTTTGTCTCGCGCGGCCGGTATTACTGGTATGCCTGTCGAAAACGACGACGAACTCCGTGAGATACTCGGACTCGATACCGTCGCTGTGGTCGGCTGCTCCACGAGTCCCGAGAAGGAGGCCCACGAAATCCCGGCGTATCTCATCGAGCATGGGTACGACGTGATTCCGGTCAACCCCTTCGCCGACGAAATATTTGGTCGTAAGGCCTACGACACCCTCTCGGACGTCCCAAGGGAGGTGGATATCGTCGACGTGTTCCGCCCCAGCGAAGAAGTAAGCGGCATCGTTGAGGAGACCGTCGACCGAGAGGACGTGGACGTCGTCTGGACCCAATTGGGCATCCGAGACGATGAGGCTGCCGAGCGCGCCGAGCAGGCGGGTAAGCGCGTCGTCCAGGACAAGTGCATGAAGATCGAACACCAGCGACTCGCGTGAGAGCACTTGATTGCCGAGTTCCCGCCTTCCCAGACTAACCGCTAATTGTGAACGGCGTCCGCTATTCGCGAGTCGTGTGGGTAATCGCAGGACTGGAAGGCGCGATGCTCGAGTGCCGGGTTCGGGAACCGTCCAGGACATCCGGGAATCGGTTCATATCCATCCGGCCCTATCCGAAGTGGTTCAGCGGGGCTTTTCGGGGCAGTTCAGTCGAGGTATTGGCGGCCACTCACACTGATCGAGGACGAACTCCGCTTCCGTCGTGGTTCAGACGGAATCGGCGCTCGTCCCCGATCAATGAGGCGTATATAACTCTTGTGCGAAACCGCATCGAAGGTACACGGACCCCTCGAGGACATCATATCACGGGAAATAGATGAACAGGCAATGGTAAAAGCAGCAGTCCTCATCCTCGCGGGAACTGAAGGGCACGCAAACGCCGGCCGACTCGTGAACGGTCTCGAAACCGCCAAGGAATTCGCCGAGACCGAAGGAGACGACATCGAACTCATCTTCGACGGTGCGGGAACGACGTGGGTTCCCGAACTCGAAGACGAAACGAACGATTACCACGAACTGTACCAAAGTGTCCGCGAGGACATCTCCGTCTGTGATTTCTGTTCCGGTGCATTCGGCGTCGAAGATGCCGTTGCCGATGCCGGCCTCGTCACGCTCGATGACCACGATGGTCATCCGAGCATACGGTCGCTTCTCGACGACGGATACGAGATCATTACGTTCTGAACTCCACGGCTCTATTGAATCCGCCGAGGGCGCGGGGATCACGGTTTCACAGCCCGTTTGACGTTGTGAACTGAGGCGGCGAGGACGATCTCCCGGAACTGGCGATACCAGGCACGAGACGGCACAGAATCGAGGATAGACCGCTTGATCGAAGAGTTCACGGTTTCTGTCAACGCTCGTTGATTGTACAGATCCGCACCCAGCCGTGCATTATGAGCGTGATCTATCGGCTGATAGAGACGATGTTTGATGAGGGGACGAACGCCGTTTTCACGGAGCTGCTCTCTGAATGCCGCCGAATCATACCCCTTATCAGCCGCCAAACTCTTCAAACTACCAGTATTTCGACGTGATATTTTCGGCCCGACTTTCGCGTCATTCGGCCATTTCGCCGAGATATCGAGATCAATAATCGCCTGGTCAGCGGTGTCGATCAGAAACGTTACCTTGAGTGTTTCGACCGACCTATCAATCCGCCGTAAATAGTGAGAGGATGCCTGATTTCGGTCGAAAAACGTCGCATCAACTGCCCCGCGTCCGGACCGCTCTAACAACGCTGCAGACCGCCTCAGCAACGCCCTCCAGACGTGCATCGGTGCACGGTTGAACGAACGGTACAACGTTGAAGCGTCGGGAAAACCGTGGAGTGGAAGTTGTAGTAATCCTCGCACGCGATCCATTTCCGAGGCGAGATCTACAACACCTGCGTAGGACTTTTCTTCATGAACACGAAGGTAGTGTAATACGACGTGTTTCCAGCCGGCAAAGCCGTTACCTCTCGGATTGCTGACTTTGAGGAGACCGGCGGCGGAATACTTTTGAGCGAGACTCGCTACTTGCTTGACGAAGCGGAAGAGTACTTTGGGCACAACTGTACTCTCCCGCTTCATACTACTAGTTCTGTCGGATTAACTAGACGCCGTCCCCGGATTCAATAGAGCCGTTGCATACCCAATATCTACTGCCAGGAATGTCACCACGGAGAGATTTCATGGAGTACATTCGAGTTACAAAGAACTGAGCATTAAATTACACCTGAAATATCAGGCAGCAAAACAGTCATCCTGGTCCGTTTCAATTCTTCAATTTAGGACGAGGGGGCCCTATTGATCGTGTATTCTTCTCGTGACACGCTTGAGCAATAGGAAGAATCCCCAAGGTGTATTGCCCGGTGCTTTCAGGTTCTTTACCCCCAGTCCACCGGTGGCTTCCTTTTATGTATTCGAGTCAGAGAGATCGTCTCTGCTTGCCCGCACAAACGCCCGACGAAGCACGGTTAGAAGAACATATGTCTCGTACTTCTGATTTCTGCAGTGTTCACAGGGCTGCATATCCTTCACCATCTTCTCGATTTCTTCGTCATAGTCGTTTTGAAGAATGGAGAGAGCGTTCGTGACCTGGGGTTTTACCGCGTCCATCATTTTTTCAACTGGAGCATCGGCCGAGTCCGGTAACGAATACGAGAGGACGATCGTATTTGCCCGATAGTACTTCGTTGTACCCCCTCGGCCTTCCTCGAATCGAACCACATCCACCAGCCCCGCATCGCGAAGTTCGTTGACGTGATGGCGGATGGTGTTTTCCGTTCGATCGATTCCCCGATCACTAATTCGCTGGTGAACCTCGGTTACGGGTAATTCCTTCTCGGCCAATACATCGAGAATCATCGCCCGCATCGGTTCGTCTATTGCGTCCGAGACCCGTGTGTCCCGGACAGCGATATCCTCAAGGTGGTGATCAATATCTGAGACAGTCATACGGTAGTCGAGGGGTGCGTTCGGCAAAAGCGGCGTGATTTATACAGTCGTGGTGATCTGGCTCTTCGAAATCTCCTGAAGGACCCCACTAAAGCTCTAGAGGACCCGTTTGAATGCCCTAACCACTCGTTATACAATTCAAACATATCATTTGAGATATACTTATGGGAAGCAGGCCACTAGGGAAGAATGTGATGAGCGAAACAACGCAATTCCGCGTACTGGACTTCGACTGTCCGAGCTGTGCAAGTACCGTCGAACGGGCGCTTTCCGGAGTGGAGGGCGTCGAAGAGGTAGAGGTGCACTATACGACCGGTCGGGTTGAGATCGATTACGACGATAGCGTTTCCGAGCCTGATAGATTCGCTCAGACTATCGAAAATCAGGGCTACACGCCCCAACCAGCATAATCCGATGAATACGCACACAGTCAAACAACAGTACCGGAAACACCGGAAGGCCATCGTCGTCGCAGTGAGCGGCCTTCTCTACGGTGGTGGCTGGAGTCTCGGATATTTCGCTGGTCTCGATACGGCCAGCGCGGGTATCTTGATCCTTTCAGCGATCATTGGTGGGTACGACATCGCCAAAACGGCGTACCACGAGGTAAGGAGCCATACGCTTGGCATCAAGACGCTCGTAACCCTGGCCGCCATTGGAGCAATCGTTATTGGTGCGTACTGGGAAGCGGCTGCAGTGGTCTTCCTGTTTGCCCTCGGATCGTATCTCGAAGGGCGGACGATGCGCAAGACCCGAAACGCCCTCGAAGAACTCCTCGAAATGACGCCCGACACGGCGAGCGTTCGGCGGGAAGGCGGGCTGAAAGAAGTGCCGGCCCGCGAGGTCGAAAACGGCGAGATCGTCCTCGTCAAGCCGGGGGAAAAGGTCCCAGTTGACGGGGACGTCGTGGACGGTGAGAGTGCTGTCAACCAGGCCCCAGTCACTGGGGAGAGTGCGCCGATCCACAAAACGGACGGCGACGAGGTATACGCCGGCACCATCAATCAGGGAGGTGCACTGGAGGTCCGTACCACCGGGTCCGGATCAGATACGACCCTCCAGCGGATTATCCGCCGGGTCGAGGAGGCCCAGGAGGCACAGTCTCCGACGGAGAGTCTTATCGATCGGTTTGCCACGTACTACACGCCGGGCGTGATCGCGTTGTCCATCGGTGCCTACGCGGTCACACAGAACGCGATTCTGTCGCTCACACTGCTCGTGATCGGCTGCCCCGGTGCATTGGTCATCGGGCCACCGGTCAGCATCGTGAGTGCCATCGGAAACGCGGCCCGGAATGGAGTCCTCATGAAAGGTGGTGAGCACCTCGAACAGGCCGGCAAAATCGACCTTATCGCCTTTGATAAAACTGGGACGCTCACCAGAGGGGAAACGAGAGTGGCCGATGTCGAAACGTTCGGAAAATCGGACACCGATCCACTCACGCTCGCAGCGATTGCAGAGAAGAAAAGCGAACACCACCTCGGAGGGGCTATCGTCGAAGCGGCACAGAATCGTACACGAACCGCTACCGATGGAGGGACGGCCCTCGCTCAAACGGGTAAAGAAGATTCCCAGACGGACGAAAAGCCCCGGTCCATCCCCGATCCGGACGAGTTCGAGATGATCGCCGGAAAGGGCGTCATCGCCGAGTACGATGGAAAGGAGATCATCGTCGGGAACCGGGCGATGCTGGATGCACAAGAAATCGCCATCCCTGGAGACGTCGCTCAATACGTGCAGACTCGTGAGGAG
>CAZJZA010000041.1:2193-10443 GCA_964550355.1 uncultured Halobacteriales archaeon | reverse complement strand
CCGCGTTGGTAAGGACAATCCTGGTGTATGCGTCGAGTGAGCCGGCCGGGAGGAGACCCCCGATCCGACCCGCGGTCTGTTCTTTGACCCAGTCGTTGATCGTCGTCCGTGCCGCCGCTGGTTCGGCGCTGTAATCGACTTCTCGGAGCCCACCTCCATAGTGGTCGGAGAGAACGTCGAGATAATCCTCCTCGAAAGGGTATCCCGTCTGTCCCCAGACGGCGTTGATTAGCGATAGTTGGAACGGCACCGGATCGTCTTCGGCCTCGTAGTTCGAGGGCAGGTCCTCGGGATCGACGGCCTCGCCACGAGCGTTCAACTCCCGTTGCAAGCCATTGAACGCGGAGTGCAGGGTCTGGTCGTCGAGCCGATAGTGGAGGGATTCACGCATCTGGGAGCGAGTCTCGCCACGCGCACCCGCGTAAGCCATCGCCAGGGCGGTCGTAATGCTCACCGGGGACGCGAGCAGGTTCGAGGTCGACTCCGTCCGGAGCTGATCGTAGAGGGCGATGGCGAGGTCGTTTGCGCCACCGACCAGCGTCTCGATCGCCTCGCCTCCGACGTCCGGCTCGACGCCGGGCATGGCGGACTGCCTGTCCGAGGATTCCGGCTTCGGGGCCGAACACCCGGCGAGGGCTCCTGCGAGGCGCGTCCCGGTGAGTGCGAGGAGCCGTCTGCGATTCATACGCTCACCGAGGAGTCTCACACACCAATAGGTGTGGGTGTATCAAACCCGGATTGGATACTCCGGAGTGCGATCATCGACTTTAACTGCTCCGCCGGACTCCCTGCGGACAACTCCCACTCGTATGCATTCAGCAGACCTCCGCCGCGGCGCCAGGGACGTTGCGCCGCTTCTCCTCGGCATCGCCCCGTTTGGGCTCGTCACCGGGGTCGCGGCGGCCAACGCCGGTCTGGACCTCGCACTCGCGGTCGGGATGTCCGTGATCGTCTTCGCCGGCGCGGCCCAACTCGCTGCCCTCGAACTCATCAGAACCGACGCTCCGCTGCTCGTCGTGATCGTCACGGCCGCGGTCATCAACCTCCGGATGCTCATGTACTCGGCCTCGATCGCCCCGCACTTCCGTGACTTTCGGGCGAAGTGGAAGGGCGCACTCGCCTACGTGCTCACGGATCAGGCTTACGCCCTCTCGATCGCGCGCTTCGAGACATCCGAGACCATCGACCGCCGTTCGTATTACCTCGGGGTGGCGGCTCCCATCTGGATCGTCTGGCAAGTGACGACCGTCGCTGGCGTGGTTCTCGGAACCAGTGTGCCACCCGCATGGGGGCTCGAATTCACCGTCCCGCTCGTCTTCCTCGCGCTTTTGGTCCCGGCCGTCGACGACCGTGCGACACTGACCGCCGCCGCAGTTGGCGGGACCGTCGCCGTTCTCGGAACCGGATTGCCGCTCAATCTCGGGCTCCCCGTCGGGGCGACAGTTGGCATTCTGGCCGGGGCTGTAGCCGAACGGGTGATAGAATGACGACGAGTTACGCCCCGTTGCTCATCTGGATCGCGATCGTCGTGATCGGCCTGCTCACTTTCGCCATCCGGGTCTCGTTTATCGCCCTCTTCAGCCGGGTGGACGAGATCCCGTCCCGTGTAAAGACGCTCTTGCGATACGTCCCGGCCGCCGTCCTGGCCGGTCTCGTGTTTCCCGCTTTCGTGACAGTGGGGGCGAGTGGGAGCCCGGAAATCGACAAACTCCTTGCCGGGGCGGCCCCAGCCGGTATCGCCTGGCGGACGGAAAACGTGCTCGCCACGCTCGTCGCCGGGATGGGAACGCTTTGGGTCCTCCGATTTCTCGTCCTCTGACCGGATCCGCCCGCTTAAATCGATCCCTCAAGTCCGGTCGGTGGCCAGGTCCGACCAGCGTGTCCCACAGGCCTATCTCCACAGAGTGAGTACATTGAGGCATGCCAGACGACAAGCGTGGCCGGGAAAAACAGGCACGAAACGCTGATCTACGGCAGCGAGAGCGGGCTATCGCGGCGGAACTGGAGCGAATGGATGAGCCGGAACCGGCCTTCGACGAGGGAGAACTCGCCTTCTTCGAAGCGGCACTCGAGGAATTCGAGTTTCCCGCGACAGGGGACGAAATCGTCACGTCGATGGGACATCGCGAACTCGAAGGGTCAGAGACGAGCTATCGTGTCGGGGAACTCCTTCCGGCCACCGAGACAGAAACCTTCGAGGATCCCACTGTCGTCAGGAAACGGGTCCAGCGGCCGGCCGTCGCCAAAGCGATCAAACGGATCGTCGAGGCGACCGAGTCGGTCCCCGACGCGAAACTTTCAGGATCAAAGCGGACGGCTTACGCGAAAACGTTTCGTAAACTCGAAGATATCGACGCGGTCTACGGTGACGATGGGATCAACGTCGTGACGAACTGGGTCATCGACGAACTCGAGGAAACGGGCAAACTTCCGGATTCGCGGGCGATCCGGCGCCGTGCTGGAAGGTACTGCCGCGAAACCGGATACGAGATTGAAAACGACGAGTGGCTCGGGGACTGATTTCCCGCAGGACACCTGTTCTGCGGTAACACGACTGCCGAAGTGGGGGTTTGCGGACAGCGTTCGAAAGGTGTGAATCAGATCGTCTCTCAAAGGAAGACAATCGTGAACCGCATTTTTAGGATCACCGGCCAAATTCTCAGGGAACAGCTCTGGTGTCGACTTGGAGAAGATCGCTTGTGAATTTCGTCAGTGGGATTTCGAGTGATTCAAGGAACTCTATCCGCTCCCGTTCGTTTTTTGCTCGGTTATCTCCGCAAACTGGCAATGTGCTCGAACAAACGATCCGGCTTCGTCGTATTCAACCGTTCCATCAAACGAGATGATAATAATTTCGCCATCGGCCCTTTGGATTTCGAATTCGACATTTGAGACGCATCCCGTAAATTTGAACGCAGGAAACTGCGACTTGAACTTATCAACGGAGTCATTAGCGAAACTCACCGAACCAACGGCCCTCTACTTCCTCACGATCATACCCTAATACATTAAGCCAAGCGTCATTGACGGTGAGAATTTCATCGTCACTATTGAGCAATTGACATGGATGTGGGGCGATTTCTCTGAGAACCCCAGTAGACGAGGCTGGATGAGCCCGATTGAAATCCTCCGGCGTATATTATATGTGAGCCATTAGGCGCTCATAAATCTCATTGTAATTTTTGTTCCTCTGGGTTGGTTGTCAGTGACAGATATTTCTGCTTCAGAACGATGTGCCACCTCCTTCACGAACCACAGACCGAGACCGCTACCGTGATAGAGCGGTGTGATATCCGACTCCTTTGTGAGAACGTTCTTGTCCATCTCAGGAATCCCCGGGCCATTGTCCGCCACTGTTATCGAAACGGTATCGGGTTTACTTTGAACGGTTATTGTTACCTGTGGATGCATATCCTCGGTGTGAATAATTGCGTTTTCAACCAGTTCTTCAATGGCTTCTTCGGCAGATTGGACGGCCCTTATTGTGACATTTCGCTCGCCACGGACATCGATATTTGTCCGGGGATATTCATCTCGGACTCGGTCTGCGACGCGTTGTAGCAATTGATCAACCGCCAATTTTTCAGGTGCCTTCGACTCGTTAATCAATTTGGTAATTCTCCGCTCTTTATCGATTGTTGTGAGAAGCGTATCACTACTCTCACGAATTTTCGCAGCTTGGTCAGCAACGTTTCCGTCCCACGTTTCCACAATCGTCTCTGCATAGCCCCGGATGACAGTCATTGCGGTATTCATATTGTGGCGGAGCACCTGATCGAAGGCCCGGAGTAACTCGTTATTCCGTTTCAAGCGTTGCCGTGTGCGTTTTCGGTCGTCGATATCCAGGTGAACGCCCACTGAGCGTTTTGGACTGTCGCCGTCCCATTCGACGATCTTTCCGATATTCATTACCCATTTCCATTCGCCCGATTTCGTCCGAAGCCGATATTCACTCGAATAGTATTCGGCTTCATCCCCCATATGAGCGGCCAGTGCTTCGTCATGTCTTTCCCGATCCTTGGGATGAACGAGATCCTCCCAGGCTTCGAACCGGTCTTCGATTTCTTCAGGTTCATACCCCAGCATTGCTGCCCAGCGTTCATCGCGATACACGTCGTCATTTTTCATATCCCAATCCCACATCCCCAAGTCGGCTGCCTCAAGTGCGAGATTGAGACGTCCGGTCTTCGTTTCGAGTTCTCGTAATTGGGCCTTCCGTTCTGTGATGTCGATACCAGAAGAAAGAACGGCCGTAATTGTCCCCGATCGGTCCCGTAATGCCGTGTTTTGCCACTTTATAAAAACCTTCTCGCCCGCCTTAGTTTCGATGAAGTTCGTATGCTTTTTGATAGCGTCCTCGTCTTCGTTCAAGAACGTAGAGAATACGTCCCAAATTTCGCCATCGATTGATTCGGGAACTACGAGGTCGAACCAGTCCGAACCGATGAGTTCCGAGCGGTCGTAACCGAGGAGGTTACATCCCCGCTCGTTGATGTTAGCGACGGTCCCGTCTCGATTGAGAACGAGCATGATGTTCCCGGCGGATTCAAAGTACTTCTCCGCCCGTTCTTTCTGCTCGGTTATTTCCTTGAACTGGCAATGTGCTCGAACAAACGATCCGGCTTCGTCGTATTCAACCGTTCCATCAAATGAGACGAGGATAATTTCGCCATCGGCACACTGCATCTCGAATTCGACGTTCGTACCACCGCCGTTCGATTTGAATTCTGGAAATCGAGACTTGAAGTCGTCAACGGAGTCATTAGCGAGAATTTCACCGAACCATTTACCCTCTACCTCATCCTGCTCATACCCTAATATATCGAGCCAGGCGTCATTGACGGCGAGAATTTCCCCGTCACTATTGAGTGATTGATACGGGAGAGGTGCGAATTCTCGGAGGACCTCCGGAGACGAGGAGTGAGTAACCGTGTCGGCATCTTCCTCCGGCGTCTCGTTCATACGCACCAATTATTGGCCAACTAAAAAGAGATGCGGGAAAATAGTGGGGACTGGACGCTTAATAGTTCTGAATGGCGTGTTAAAATTGTTTCACTGCTTCTCTCTTTTCTATCAGAGTGTGGTTGTCATTCGATGCTGAATATGCGCCTTCCATTCAGCAACCACATTATGACAGAAATAGATGAATTGAGGTGACCTGCTTACTATATATTGAGATAGTGCGACGGTAGGTTTCGCATCCTTGTTTCCTTCACCGACACGCCCAGCACGCTATGAGCGAATATACTATCTGGCGAAGTCAAATGAAACCGTATATTTCAACGAGTCACCGCCATGCATCCGGCGACCGAGCGGTTCGAAGAACCCGGACGGTCGCCGGTTCACCGCGAGCCGACGGCTCGCGGGCCCGAGCGACCCCGCAGGGGTCGCGACGGGCTTTTGGTTGAGCTTTTGCCAGCCGAGCGAGACCGTCGGTCTCGCTAGCAGGGCGAACGGCGCGAAGCGCCGTGAGCCGAGTGAGCCTACGGCTCCGAGCGCAGCAAAAGGTCGATGTAAAAGGTCGATGTTCGCCCGGAACACTAACTCCCGACCTCATCCCTGGCGGCGTGCCGCGTCAGTCGGGTAACCCTCGTGCCGGGCGTGTCTATCGCGTGCCGGGGTTCTCCACCAATCATTGCGCCCTGGTGGGCGGGCTCGGGTGGGGACTGCGGCACGCAAATAAATGTACGTCGGCTGGGGGGAAAAGGCTGTCCGCCTGAAGAACTGGGTTTCTTTACCACTCTCGTCGTACCACCACCTGTGACTGTCGAAATCGCCGTGCTCAGACAAACACTCCAGGGACTCGACGCCGAGGGGTACGCGACAACGCTTCGCGAGCGACTTCCCGATGTAGAAATCGGCGTGGCCCACACGCCCGAAGCGGAACGCGACCTCCTCGCATCGGCCAGCGTCGCAACGGGACCCGAAATCGACGCCAGCGACCTCGATTCGGCACCAAATCTCGACCTGTTCGCGTGTATTTACTCCGGTACCGAACACCTCCCACTCGAGGAGCTGGCCGACCGGGACATCCGCGTGACCAACGGCTCCGGTGTCCATGGACCGAACATCGCCGAATACGTCATCGGTGGGATCCTCGCGTTCGCTCGCGGCTTCCCAACCGCCTGGCGGCGCAAAGAACGACGCGAGTGGAGGGCTTTCGAGACCCACGAACTACAGGGAAGTACCGTGGCCGTCATCGGGATGGGTGCCATCGGGAAGGCCGTCCTCGACCGTCTCGAACCGTTCGGAGTGCACACGATCGGCCTCCGCTACTCCCCGGAGAAGGGCGGTCCGGCAGACGAGATCGGCGGACTCGACGAGAAATCGCTCTATGACGCAGTCGCCCGGAGCGAGTACGTCGTCATCGCCACCCCACTCACGAAGACCTCCGAGGGACTCATCGACGCGGAGGCGCTTTCTACAATGTCCCCAGACGCCGTCCTTCTCAACATCGCCCGGGGCAAAATCGTCCAGTCCGACGCACTGGTCCACGAACTCCAGCGAAACGGGATTCGGGGGGCCGTACTCGACGTAACCGACCCGGAGCCGCTCCCGACCGACCACGTTCTCTGGGGGATGGACAACGTCTTGCTCACGCCGCACAACGCCGGATTCACGCCGAATTACTGGGACCGACGGGCCGATATCCTGGCCGAGAATTTCGAACGGGTCAGGGAAACTGGCTCCTTCGACGACCTCCGAAACCAGGTGCGCTGAATTCCAACCGAAGCCAGGATCCCGCCTACAGCCAGCCCGCTGCTGCCAGAAGTTCGCCGTTGAGAATGCTCGCGCCGGCGGCACCGCGGATCGTATTGTGCGCAAGAGCGTTGAACTGGAACCCGGTTGCGGTCTCCTTGACGCCGCCGACGGCGATCCCCATCCCGTCGCCGACCATGCGGTCGAGGCGTGGCTGGGGAGGGTCGGGCTCCGAGAAGCCCTCGATGAGCGGGTCGGGTGCCGACGGGAGGTCTGCTGTCTCAGCCGCCGCGAATGCCGCTTCGATCTCCTCGACTGTGGGGTCGGTTCCGAACTCGACGAAGACGTTCTCGAGGTGGCCGTCGATCGTGGGAATGCGGTTACAGGAGGCGGTTACGTCTGCTGCGTGCCACTCGATCTCGCCGTCGGCGTAGCTCCCGAGGAGTTTCCGGGATTCGTGTTCCATCTTCGTCTCTTCCCCGCTGATGTGGGGGATAGCATTGTCGATTATCTCCATCGAGGAGACCCCCGAATAGCCGGCCCCGGAGACCGCCTGGAGGGTCGCGACGTGCACCCGCTCGATATCGAACTGCGAGAGCGCGGCGAGTGGCGGGACCATCGTGATCGTCGAGCAGTTCGGGTTCTTGACGAGCGCACCGTCCCAACCGCGTTGGTCGCGCTGTGTTTCGAGCAAAGCGAGATGCTCCGGATTGACCTCGGGGATCACGAGTGGCACGTCGGGGGCCTGGCGCTCGTTCGAGGAATTCGAGGAGACCACGTAGCCCGCCTCGAGAAAGTCCGGTTCCACGGCCGTCGCTACATCGGAGGGTAAGGAGGAAAAAAGGAGATCGACGTCGTCCGGGATTGCCTCGGGATCGGTCCGACGGATAGTCCGTTCCGCGACGGACTCCGGGATTGGCGACTTGACCCGCCATTTCGCAGCCGAGCGGTAGGTTTCACCGACACTGTCCGCACTGGCAGTCAATACGCGAATTTCGAATTCGGGGTGGTCCGTAAGCAGCTGGATGAACCGCTGTCCGACGGCGCCTGTTGCACCGAGAATGCCGACCTGAATCATAGCCGCGATTCGAGATGCTCGCCCTAAGCCCTTCTGATGCGGGGGAGGTTTGACACGAGAGCCGATCTACTGGCTCAGTTGAGCTTGTGTGTCACGTAGCCTGCAATTCGGTTGCGAACGCCTTTCGACTCGATGTTCGTCAGCTCGGTTACGCTCTCCTTGTTATGCTCGAAATCCTCCGACTGGAACGCTTTCGGATAGCGTTCGAGGAGGATCTTCCCGGTCTTCTTGACGTAGTCGGGCTTGATGGCCATACAGCGAGTTACCGGTTGGTCGGGTTAAAACCATTCGTTCCGGATCGAGCCCTACCGAGCGTTTCCAAATCAGTTATCGGCGGACATCCGGGCTCCCATGCAGTCATCCGGGCTCCATGTCGTCATCCGGGCTCCCATGCAGTCATCCGGGCTCCCATGCGGTCATCCGGGCTCCCATGCAGTCATCCGGGCTCCCATGCAGTCATCCGGGCTCCCATG
>CAZJZA010000041.1:0-2093 GCA_964550355.1 uncultured Halobacteriales archaeon | reverse complement strand
ATCCGGGCTCCCATGCAGTCATCCGGGCTCCCATGCAGTCATCCGGGCTCCCATGTCGTCATCCGGGCTCCCATGTCGTCACCGCGTTATGCACCCGCTCCAGAACACGGGGGTCGTCACTCGGACGCCCGACACTGACAGCGTTGGCCCCGTACTCGAGGTACTCCCGCACCGTCTCCCGATCTCTGACCCCGTTGTTGGCGATCACGAAGGTATCGGTTCGATCGACGATCTCTGCAATCATCGATTCTGAATCCATCGCGTCGACGTGCAAGATGTCGACTCCAGCCGATTCGAGAGACGCACCCAATTTCGGGAGGTTCACGCCCCGAACCTCGGTGCGGACCTTCACGCTCACGGTCGCCCCAGCCTCGCTCGCGACCCGGACCTGCTCGCGAAGTCGTTCGGGCTCACGGAGGAGCGCCTGTCCTGCCCCAAGATCGGTTATCTCTCCCTGCCGGCAGTGGGCGTTTATCTCAAGGACTGCGTCGTGGCCGGCACAGATTTCGGCAGCCCGACGAAGCGGAGCCTCTCCGACGACCCGGACGTTAAACCCGGCTTCGACGTCGTGGTCCGCCAGTCGGGTGAGCTGGTCATCCATGAACCCGAAGGGATCCGCGGGCAAGAACTCCGAGCGGTCCCGGTCGGCGACCATCCGCCGCGCCGCGTCCCGCGTTTGTTCGTCAATGGCAATGCCACCAAGAAACGCCATTCCGGCCCATGGTGCCCCGGCTTTGGCCCACTGGGAGTCTGATTGGCCACTCAGACTCGCGAGTGCGAGTCGCGGTTCGAACATCAGACCACCTCGAGGGCACGGTTAATCGCACGGGCGACCCGAGTGGCATCGCTTCGGGTCTCGATCCCCGTGTCCGTCCGGACCGTCGCCCTGGCCAGATCGGTCGAATCCGCCGAATCGAGCACGAAGGCGTCGGCGAAGGGATAGGCCTCGGCCACGCCCGCAGTCGAGGCCTCATAGCCCTCGGCTCGCATGAGTTTCGCCGCCGGCCCGGAGAACACCCGGTCTTCGACAAATGGGGAGACGGCAACGACTGTCGTTTCGGCAAGTGCCTCCCGGACGCCCTCGAGCGCAAGCAGTGGACCGATGCTCGTGATCGGATTGGCCGGGCCGATGATAACTGGCTCCTGTAGGGCCTCGAGCGTTGCCGCTGTCGGCCTCGCGCGGTCCGCGCCGCGGAATTCCACGCCCTCGACAGCCGGTTCACCACCCAGGGCGACCCAAAATTCCTGGAAGTGCATCGGCCCGTCGGAGGGGTGAATCAGACTCGCCACCGGATCGTCGCTCATCGGGACGAGGTCGATGGAGAGGTCAAAGGCGGTTGCGAGCCGACGGATCGCCGTCGTGAGCGAGTGCCCCTCATCGAGCAGGCTCGTCCGGAAAAGGTGGACAGCCCGGTCGCGATCGCCGATGTGAAGGAACTCCGGGACCGCGGAGAACCGTCTCCAGTGAGCGATGTCGCGGCCAGACGTTTGGGCCTCCTCCGTGAGGTAGCGGGGTTCTGCTGTTCGGTGGAGGTCGGTGGACAACTCCGCCAACTCCTCATGCGTTTTCGCCGTATCCCCGGCCTGGCCCCACCACTGCTCTCGGTCGAGACGGTCACTCCGGGAATAGAGGACCGAATCGACGTCGGGGCAGACGAGGAGCCCGCCGAGTTCGATGTCGTCGCCGGTGTTAGCAACCACGGTCACCGTCTCGGGGGCAAAGACCGAATCGGTCCCCCAGAGAAGTTTCGGTGTCCCGGTCCCGCCGGCGAGAAACGTCGGCATAGTCCCCGAAAGGCCTGGCCCGGAGTAAACACTTCTGCCTCTCCCGATCGATTTCTCGACCCATCACAACCCGGAGTTTTTGTAAGAACCCGACGAATCCAGTCCCAATGACCACCATCAAGGATAGCGTCCACGACCATATCGAGATTCGGGGCGTCGGCGCAGCGCTCCTGGATACCCCACCGGTTCAGCGGCTCAGACGCGTGAGCCAGCTGGGAACGGCCTCGCTCGTCTATCCCTCTGCGAATCACACCCGATTCGAACACAGCCTCGGGGTTTACACACTCGTCACGCGTGCCCTCCAGTAT
>CAZJZA010000040.1:0-10530 GCA_964550355.1 uncultured Halobacteriales archaeon | reverse complement strand
CTTTGATTCAAACTCACTCTCTTCGAGAGCCGTCGAATCGGCCTGATCGAGTTGTTCGATGTCACGAAGGTCTGCCAACCGATTCTCGACGAAGTCCTGGTTTCGCTCGATAAAGGTGTTTGCCAACTGAGCCAACACCCGATACTGGGTGTCGGTCACTTCACAGTTGATGTACTCGACTCGACAGGGGACGTCGTACTTCTCGGAGGTCTTTTCGAGTTCCTGGCTGACGAATTTCGCGCTCGCGGTCTTTCCGGTCCCGGTCTTCCCGTAGATGAGAATGTTCGAGGGTGTTTCCCCGCGAAGGGCGGCGACGAGAATCGTCGCCATTTTGTTGATCTGGTCGGTCCGGTGAGGGAGTTCGTGTGGTGTATAGGAGGGGCGGAGGACTTCTTTGTTCTCGAAGATGGGCTCGCCAGAGAGGAGGTCGTCGAACAGTCCCTGGTCCGTCTCGGACTCCGTCTCGAGAACCTCGTCGAGGTCGACCTCGAAGTCGCGTTCAGTTCCGATGTGTTCGGGTTTGTGCTTGTCCTCTACCATGTCAAACCGGCCCTTTGGTTCAAGTGCGACAAGGTACGAAACCACCCATAGACTCGTGTTAGAACCCCCAAACCAGGGGTATATAGGTGATAGTCAAGGATGCCCTTGTCCAGTTGATGCAGACGAAACTGGGGGTAGGGGATGGACAAAAAAGTATCGGTCCGGTTGATATCACGTGCCCTCGGTTGGGGTCCGATCTTCCGTGTGGACCGGACAAATTTTGCCGAGTTCGATGGGGGAAACGTTCGGTTCACTAGTATGGTTCCCGGCTAACGGGACGATGATTCGGTTTTGGGTTGTGTTTGTGGTATCGCGGTGGTCGTGCAGATGGGTGTCGAGATGGAGTTTCGACGACTCCAGTTATGGTACTGAACCAAGGTGTGAGCGGATGGTATTTGGTTTTATTGTTCCTGGTCTGACGTTTTAGTATTCGGAAACGGGAAAGATAGTAAAGTTTCGGTGAACCAGGTGAACCCCCCACCCCTTTGTTTCAACTGGAAACAGAAAACAACGTGTCTCCATGCCGGTTATTGAAACAGGAACATTTATGTAGATACTTTAGAAACGATATCCGTAAACCAACTAAAGAACTTGTTTATTTATTTGTGTTTGGTTTTCATTATTGTTTTCAGCGTGAGATACCTCTATTCATAAAACGGATCGTGTGGATGTGTTGTTTCCAGTTGAAACAAAGGGGTAGGGGCGTAACCACTATACCAAACCTACCTAAACCGTCATGATGTGAATTTTACAGTTTTTTGCTATTCGGCTGTTTCTATCCGTGGTAAGTCGATATACGGGCGTTGAATCCTGTCGCCAATATAGATTGTGCTCATAACCCATCTTGGATTGAGAAAGAGCGTTCGAGATTCTATGTAATCGAATCTTCGAAGTGTGAACAAACGGTCGATGAATTGAACCACTCGATCTTTTGCGGAAGGGATGAATCCATTTGATGCTGATCTTTGGATCC
The DNA here is from genome assembly GCA_964550355.1 of uncultured Halobacteriales archaeon. Lineage (GTDB taxonomy): Archaea > Halobacteriota > Halobacteria > Halobacteriales > Halobacteriaceae > Halodesulfurarchaeum. The sequence goes on along the minus strand of CAZJZA010000040.1, from coordinate 9,017 downwards.
GGAAAACACGTTATTTTGAAGCAGTGGAGGGGTGATTTTTGGACCGTGGATATTTCCTCACCAATTTCTCCGCGAATGGACTTAAGTCGATCCAGAATGGACGGATACATGTGTCCGGAGCCTTCAAGCCTCGGGACGAACAAGAGGTGCTATAAATGGGACTGCTCGGAAGTCTGCGCAACAGCATCTCTCGGGTGACGAATTCCCTTTTCACGAGCGATGCTGAACCGAAACGAATCGGGATTTACGGACCACCGAACGCCGGTAAAACAACACTTGCAAACCGGATCGCCCGGGACTGGACCGGCGACGCGATTGGCCCCGAATCTCGGATCCCCCACGAGACCCGCCGTGCCCGGCGTAAGGAGAACGTGGAGATCGAACGGAACGGCCAAACCGTCACGATCGACATCGTCGATACCCCTGGTGTGACGACCAAAGTCGATTACACCGAATTTCTCGAACACGACATCGAGAAAGAGGAAGCTGTCCGTCGCTCCCGCGAGGCAACAGAGGGCGTCGCGGAAGCGATGCACTGGCTTCGCGAGGACGTCGACGGCGTTATTTACGTCCTCGACTCGGTCGAAGACCCCTTCACGCAGGTCAACACGATGCTCATCGGGATCATCGAATCTCGAGACTTGCCCGTGTTGATATTCGCGAACAAGATCGACCTCGATGAGGCCCAGATCAGTCGTATCGAAAACGCCTTCCCCCAACACGAGACGGTACCACTTTCGGCACTCGAGGGGGACAACATGGACGAAGTGTACGACAAGATCGCCGCGTACTTTGGGTGAAAGGATGGCAGGAATTGAACACGAAACGGCTGAGGGAGTCGAAATCGAGTTGGTCTCGGGCCAGCGCATGCGCGAGAAAACGTCGATGGAGAAGATTCGGATGATCCTCGACGACGTCCGGGCCGGAAATATCGTCATCCTCGAGGAGGGACTCACCCCTGATGAGGAGTCGAAACTCATCGAAGTCACGATGACCGAAATCAACCCCGATGACTTCTCGGGGATCGAGATCGAGAGCTTCCCCCGGAATGCGGGTAGTGATGGTGGGTTTCTCTCCCGACTAATCGGGGTCGAGCCATCGAATTCGAAACTCACCGTCATCGGCCCGGCCAACCAGATCCACTCGTTGCACAAAGACGACACCCTCATCCGGGCGCTCATCTCGGGGAAATAGCGATGCCCCACCAGTGTACGAACTGTTCCTCGATTTTTCCAGACGGCTCAAAAGAGATGCTTTCGGGCTGCCCGCATTGTGGCGGAAACACGTTCCAGTACATCCCGAAGGGAGCCGACCTCGAGGACTACGAACCTGAATCGAAGGAACCGCCCGATCCCCCAATCGCGGAAGATTCCGTCACCGGGCGGGTCGGTCGGGCCGCTTCGACAGTTCGCGAGTACGTGAACGCACGAAGCGAGGCCGATTCGGCCGAAGCCGATTTGGAAGATGACGCCGAATCCGTCTCTAAAGAGCGGTCCGTCGAGTCTGGCCAACCGACCGCAGAAACATCTGAGCAACCGACCGCAGAGCCAGTTAAATCGGATGCAGAATCCCTCGAAGAACCAAAATCACTCGAGGATAGCGCCCAGGCGTCTGCGCGCGGTGAGGTTGCGAGCCTCTCTGAACTCACTTCGTCTTCTCCGTCCGAGAAAACACCGTCGCGCTCGTCAGCTGCGTCGCCAACCGACTCGGATACTCGAACGGAGACGGAATCGGGCCGAACCGAGACGAAATCGAGCCGAACCGGGACGGAATCGGATCGATCCGAAAAGCGAGGCCCGCCACGGAAGGACGGACGTGTCGTCGACGAACCGGACGAGGCCGCAAACACTGACCTCGAAACCCTTCGGGCGGAACTCAACGATCAGTTCGAGAGCATCCGGATCGTCGAGCCGGGCCAGTACGAACTCAATTTGATGGAACTCTACGACCGCGAGGAGCATATTATCGCGCTGCGGGAGGACGGCAAGTACAAGATCGAGGTCCCGGACTCGTGGCGAGAGGGCGACGACGCAAAATAACTCTTTCGAGGAGCCGTTGGTGGGTTTCTGGATTCAACGATGACGGTTATTCCACCGATTTAATCGGGTATTTCAATGATTTAGACCGGCCTTCCAATGATTTAGACCGGTTTTTCCAATGATTTAGACCGGTTTTTCCAATGACTTAAACTGGTTTTTGGGTCGAGATTCGGAGCAATTGATACCACCCACCGAGCAGGAGCAAAACACCCACGAATACGCTCACGGCACTTCCGTTGTATACGTTGATGAGTGCGGTTTCTGCCAGGGCGACGATCGGGAGGCCGGCGGTGGCGAGTGAAATCGAATTCGTCCCATCGGTCCCTAACATGCCCAGCAGCCGATCGATCCCCAGGATAAGCGTGCCGCCGAGAATGACGGCCCACGAGCCGACAACTCCGGTTCGGACGTAGAGCCTCACCGAGGATGCCATACCTGCTCTTTGTTCCTGGGGCAATTAAAACCGCGTCAGACAGAAAGCAGACGCCGACACCGGGTTATTAGTCGCTGCTCGTCCAATGCGATATCATCATGCCGACTCGCGATTCCACACGAATGAGACGACTGTTTCGTGCTGGGTCTGCCGTCGCGGTTCTTCTCGCGGGTCTCGTCGTGCTCGCAGTCGGTGGAGCCGGATTTCTGACCGATCTGTTTCGGATGGCCGGCAGTGATTCGGCGACGGCACAATCCGTTTCGTTTGCTCTCGCTGGACTCGTTCCACCGGTTGTGCTTTTCGGCGTAACGTATTCACTAACAAACGCGTCTCGACCCCGAAAACTCGCTGGTGGCGGTGTGTTAGTCGCGACCGTGAGTGCCCTCGGTTCAGTCCTGGGGAGTGGTCTTCAGTCACTCCCGGTTTCGTTGGGGAGCCCGCTTGCGACGATCCTTTCACTCGGGTACGGCCTCGGGATCGTTCTGAGCCTCGGTGCACTCCTGGACGCTGTTTCGACCTTTGATTCGATAGACAGCCCAACCAGGTCCCGGGTGGGCTGGCAGGCACGTGACCGCACAGGGACGCCTCGATCGCGTCGTTCTGGATCGGGTGCCGCTCCGGCCGACGGCGGTTCGACGGACTCGGAGTTGTCATTCCCGCTCGATAGAAGCGAAACTGATGAATCGGACACCGCCGAGGATTCAGAAAACTAATCGCGCTATCCCCCTTCGACGGTCGGAGTGGTTTTCCCGCTGGCCCAATTGCATAAAGCCATGAATCCGGGGGTTTCACATGAGCATTCGTGAGGAGTTCGACGCCTGGGCGGCAGACGGTCGGGATCGAGGGATGGAGGAACGACACTGGCACACCGCGAAGGAGGCGCTCTCGCGTATGCCGATCGAACAGGGTGACACCGTCCTCGATTTGGGAACGGGAAGCGGATACGCACTTCGGGCGCTTCGGGAACACTCGATCGGTCGGGGTTACGGGATCGACGCCTCTTCGGAAATGGTCTCGAACGCCGCCGATTACACAAACGACGGGGCGATCGGCTTTCTTCGGGGCGATTTTGAAACCCTGCCCTTCGAGACGAACACGATCGATCACGCTTTCTCGATGGAAGCGATCTACTACGCCGAGGACGTCCATGGGGTCCTTTCGGAACTCAGCCGGGTCCTCCGACCTGGGGGCACGTTTTACTGTGCCGTAGACTTCTATGAGGAAAACGTCCACTCACACGAGTGGGAGGCGTTCATCGAGGTGCCGATGACACGATGGAGCCGCGAGGAGTACCGCCGAGCCTTCGAAGGGGCGGGTTTTCACGTCGCCGCCCAGGACAACATTCCGGATCGGGTAATCGAAATACCACCCGCCGAGGAGTTTCCCACCGAAACGTTTGACACCCGCGAGGCGATGATCGAACGGTACCGGACCTACGGGACGCTCCTCACCGTGGGGGTCGTTCCTTGAAATCCCCTATCCTTCCGTAAATCCCCACCCAGTATCGTTTCACTCTCTCGAATCAGGTGGGAGAACCTGGACCGCAGCAGCCGGGAACCCGATACGAAGATCTCCTTCCGGCGGCTCATCCGTTTCGACGAGGAGATCGCGATCACCGAGCCGACAGTGAAGGGTGTAGCCGTTCCCCCGAAATTCCACGCTTTCGAGGGTCGGTTCGAGGACCGTCTCATCCGTCCCTAGATGCATGGCTTCGGGCCGGACGGAAAGCGTATCCCCCGAGGAGACGGGCTCGTCGACTCGAATTTCTGCACCACCCTCGACAATCGCCCGATCTCTCCTCACTGACTTCACCTCGAAGAGGTTGTTGTCGCCGACGAAGGAGGCGACAAAGCGGTTTGCCGGCCGTTGATACACCGTCTCCGGCCGGCCGACCTGTTCCACGCGCCCGTCTTGCATCACGGCGATTCGGTCGCTGACGGCAAGCGCCTCGGCCTGGTCGTGGGTCACGTAGACAGTCGTGATCCCGAGTTCGGATTGGATCTCGCGGACGGTTCTGCGAAGGCGGTCCCGGAGACGGGCGTCGAGTGCGCTCATCGGTTCGTCGAGGAGGAGCAGGTCCGGTCCCGGAGCGAGGGCGCGAGCGAGTGCAACTCGCTGTTGTTGCCCGCCAGAAAGCGTCTCCGGATCCCGCTCGCCCATTCCTTTTAGGTCGACGAGTTCGAGGAGATCCACGACTCGCGATTTTGTGGATTCCCCACCCGGTGGATCATGAAATTTCAGCCCGTAGGCGACGTTCTCCGTGACCGTCATATGCGGAAACAGGGCGTAATTCTGGAACACGATGCCGACGTTCCGATCCTCGGGGGGGACCCCCTCCATCGATTGACCGCCGAATCGGACCGTTCCCGACGTGGGCTCGGTCAGCCCGGCGATGATCCGGAGCGTCGTCGTCTTCCCACAGCCCGAGGGCCCGACAAAGGTGAAAAACTCTCCTTCCTCGACGGTCAGGGAGACCGAATCGAGTGCACCATCGGTGCCAAACTGCTTCGAAACGTCCTGCAATTCGAGTCTCGTCACGGGTACCACCACCCGCCGACGCGGTCGATGACGACGAAACTTCCCGCAGTGACCAAGAGCAGCACGGTTCCCATGGCCGTGGCCGGACCCAGGGTCCGGTTCCCCAAATACCGCTCGACGGCGACCGGCATGGTGTAACTGGCACTGCCCTCAGCGAGGATGACCGTCGAATCGAACTCGCCGACGCTAATGGCAAAGGCGAGGGCGGCCCCGGCGACGATTCCGGGAACTATCAGGGGGATTTCGACGTCCATCCGCACACGCGCGCGGCTAGCACCCAGAACGCGAGCGGATTCGACGAGACGCCGATCGACTCGCTTGAGCAACGGGGAGACAGTTCGGGCAACGAAGGGGTATGCAGCCACCGCGTGGGCGGCGACGATCGCGACTGGCCCCGTCACGGTCACCCGGTACCCCAGGATCTCCGTCCCGAACACGAGGCCCTGTAAGAGGCCCAGGCCCAGGACGATTCCGCTCACCGCAAGCGGCGCCATGAGCAAGGCGTCAGAAACCCGGCTGCCGACGAAGCGCTTCGATTCGAGAATCGCCACCGTCACGCCCATGGGAAGGGCGATAAGTAACGTCGCGGCTCCGAAGAAAACGGAGTTCAGAATGGCCGGAAGCGGTTTGACCTGGAAGGGAGCGCCACTCAATTGCCGCTCGAGTAAAAACGCGTAGTGCTGGGTTGTGAACCCCGAGGGCCCAGTCACGCTTTCGACAATCATGCTCACGAGGGGTCCCAGAAAAACGACCAACACGACGATGCCGTACCCCAGCAGGCCGATACGGCGGGGGTCCCGGAGCGAGCCGAACAGCGGTTTCCGGTCCGGGCCCCGACCGAGCCCGGAGAGTCCACCCTGGTCGCTCTCATAGCGGAGATACGCGTAGGTCAGTGAGAGGGTGATCACCGTTTCGACGATGGCTAACCCGGCCGCCTGGGTGAGTTCCAGTTGCTGGACGTGTGCGTAAAGCCACACCTCGACGGTCGCCAGTTGGAGTCCACCCAGGGCTAGCACGATGGGGAAGGACATGAACGTGAAAAGGAAGGTGAGAAGCGCCCCGGTCAGGATCGCCGGGAGCAACTGGGGAAGCGCCACGTCGAAAAACGAGCGGATCGGCCCCGCTCCCAGCCCCCGTGCGGTTTCGAGCATCGCCGGGTCGATTCCCTCCCAGGCGGCGGTCACGATTCGCGTGATAAGCGGTGCGTTGTAAAAGGCATGGGCGAGGACGATGATCTCGAGGGTGTACATCGGTGATACCGAGCCGAGACCGAGACCGCCGAGGACGTCGTTCAGCACACCCTGGTCCCCGAACATCGCGACGAAACCGATGGCCACCATGATCGAGGGGAGAACGAACGGGAGCATCGTGAGCGATCGGATCGTGTCCCGTCCCGGGAAGGAATACTGTGAGAGGAGATACGCACCGGGGAGTCCGAGCGCGAGACTCGCGACGGTCGAGAGCAGCGCCTGGTAGACGGTGAACCCGATTAGCCCGAAGTCGACGGCGGGAAAGCCTGTCCGTATCCAGTCGAGAATGCCTCCTGGAACGGCGGCAGGGTCCGTGAAGAGGCCACTCGCCGCCCCGAGATAGAACTCGGAGCCCAATATCGCGAGGATCGTGCCCGTTCCGTCGACCGTTCCGCCGAGGGCTCTGGCGAGGACCGTCCCGACCGGGTAGTAAAACATCACCAATAGAACGACCCCGCTCAGGGCAGCGATGACCGGGAGGGCGAGATCCCCGGCCTGCTGGGTAACATGCTCGACCGTGCTTTGCTCCCGACGCGCCGGCATCACTCACCCGCTCGCGATCTGCTGGGCCCATTCCTCGACCCAGGTGTCGACCGAGCCAGCGAGTTCGTCGTACGTGTGGGTTACCGTTTCAGGCGGGCGGTGGGCGTATTCGGCGAAGTCGGCCGGCGGATCGGCGGTCGTGGTCGCCGGGAAGGCCACGTTTCTGATTGCGATCTCTGATTGGGTCTCGGCCGAGAGCATGAAGTCGAGAAAGGTGGTGGCCAACTCCGGCTTTGAAGCGTCAGCAAAACGGGCCATTCCCTCCGGGACGGCATAGCCCTGGTCGTCAAGGAAGCCAATCTGGTGACGCTCCATGTCCGCATCGTTGCGATGGGCGTAGACCTGGTCGGTCGAGTAGGACACCACGGCTGGCCGCTCCTCGTTGGAGTAGGCCGTATAGGCCGCACTCCAGTCCCCGAGGATCCGGGTTCCATTGTCCACGAGATCCTGCCAGTAGTCGAGATACTCGTCTTCGCCACGGTTCGCAATCGTCCAGAGCAGGAATGCACGACCCGTGTCACTCGTCTGTGCGTTTTGCACGAGGAGCGTGTCCTCGAACTCGGCCCGGGTCAAGTCCTCGAACGTCTCTGGCTCGTCGATTTTCCCGGCGTCGTAAACCAGGCTGATGAAGCCCGAATCGTACGGGATTGCCCGTCCCGCCGGGTCGAATTCCAGGTCCTCGATGACGCTTCCCCCATTCGAGAGTTCTCCACTCGGTATCGAGTCAAAAAGTGCCGTATCCCCCAGTTGCTCGTCTACCCGAACCAGGTCGTCCGCATTGACGCCCACGTAGACGTCCGCCGAAACCGACTCGTCGTACTGTTTTTGCTGGATGAAGTGGTTGAGTTCCGAATCCGGGGTCAGCCACTCGATGGTGGCGTCGGGATAGGCCGACTCGAAGTTCTCCTTGATCCAATTCCCGGGGCTCACGCTCGGGGCGTCGATGAAAGGCTCGTAGGTCGCCACCTGGAGCGTTCCACTGAGCGCGTCATCCCCTTCAGCCGTCCCGGTTGTCGTCCCGTTCGTTTCGGTGCCCGTCGATTCACCTTCGGGTCCTGCACAGCCAGCGAAGGCCGCCACGCCGGCAGCGCCGGCACTTTTGAGAAACGTTCGTCGATCCATTACCGGGTTGTTTTACCCGGTGGTACAAAAGCCCAACGTTGCCGCCCGATTCGTCGGGCGGTAGGCAAAGAGGCAAACCACAACCGACGGGCCGAACGTTTATCACTCAGCACCGGACCACCCCGCTCCATGTAACCGACCGCTCGGCCACCCTTCGAAAATAGCGGGGCAAATCCGCGCACATCGCTCGGCCCCTGGCCGACGGCGGATTCCCGGCCGCTAGAGTTTCTGGCGGCGTGACACACTGTGGCCGAGTACCGCTGATGTCACCTGCTCGCCAAATCCGGTGCCACGTTCCGGTAGCGTCGAAACCGACACCGTGCCGCATGGACTGGACGTAAGTTCCTTGACGCCTAGAATCGGGTAATGAGCGATACGGCAGGTCCACTCTCCCCGGACCGACCCGACGTCGACCGGTCGTTTCGGGTAGAGGCCCCTTTCGACCCGGCCGGCGACCAGCCGGAAGCGATCGAGGAACTCCTCGAGGGCAACGAGTCGGGGATGGACAAGCAGACGCTCCTCGGCGTCACCGGCTCCGGGAAGACCAACACCGTCTCCTGGACGATTGAGGAGCTTGACATGCCGACCCTGGTCATCGCCCACAACAAGACCCTGGCCGCCCAGCTCTACGAGGAGTTTACCACCCTCTTCCCCGACAACGCAGTCGAGTACTTCGTCTCCTACTACGACTACTACCAGCCCGAGGCCTACGTCGAGCAATCGGACACCTACATCGATAAGGACGCCTCGATCAACGAGGAGATCGATCGGCTCCGTCACTCCGCGACCCGCTCGCTGCTCACCCGCGAGGACGTGATCGTCGTCGCCTCCGTCTCGGCCATCTACGGGCTCGGTGACCCGACGAACTACGAGGAGATGGCCCTGCGGCTCGAACGGGACGACCAGATCGGCCGCGAGGAACTCCTCGCTTCGCTCGTCGATCTCAACTACGAGCGAAACGACGTCGACTTCACGCAAGGCACGTTCCGCGTGCGAGGCGACACCGTCGAGATATTCCCCATGTACGGCCGTTTTGCCCTCCGCGTCGAGTTCTGGGGCGACGAGATTGATCGTCTCACGAAACTCGATCCG
>CAZJZA010000039.1:0-10617 GCA_964550355.1 uncultured Halobacteriales archaeon | reverse complement strand
GGGCGTCCCGTTCGTGGTCGTTTGCCGTCGCGGCGTCCCTGGTTCGGTGGAGTTTCTCGTCGACCAAAAGGTCCGTCCCGGGCGTCCAGGCGGCCGCGTCGAAGCTCCGCCGGATCTTCTCGACGGTCTCTGGCATGGGCGTGACGTCGGCGGCGATGAGCACCGGGCGCCCGCGCTCGATGATCCACTCGATGACGCCGGCCATGTCGGCCGTCCGGCTATGCCAGGTCTCGAGTGGGTTGCCGTCGAGGTCGACGATCCCCACGGCGGTCGTCGTCCCGGGATCGATACCGACGAAGACCCGGTCTCGTCGGGTCACGAGCGGCTCGAAGTCGATCCCATCCCGTTTGACCGGCTCGATCTCGATCCGGGTATCCCCCGATCGCCCTGCAGAGACAGGAATCTCGCTCAGTGGCGCTTCGACCGTGAAAACCGCGTTGGCAAATCCCCCGTACTTCTCGGTCACCTCGCGCTCGAAGGAAAGGCCCGCCTCCTCGAGAGTGGACTCGACCCGTCTGGCTTCGGTCTTGACGTGGCCGTGAATACGCCGGGTGTAGCGGTCCTCGCTCGACCCGCCCTTTCCGATCGAGCGGCCGCGCGAGATTTTCACCGTGGTCCGATCGGTGAACGCGCGGACCGCGTAGCCGACATTCCGGGCCGCGAGTCTGGCTGCGGCCTCGGCTTCAGCCATCGGATCGGCGTCGTAGGGAACACCGTGCCGGTTGGCCACGCGAGAGAGCGGTTCGGGTCGTTCGTCCCCCGTCACCTGGACGAGCGTGGTCTCGGCGGGCAGTCGCTCCAAAAAGCGCTCGAGATCGTCCTTGTCCGCCGCCAACTCGTACATGTTGTCCGTCGCGATGAGGTCCGGTTCGACGTCCTGGATCCGGCGAAGGAGATTGTGATAGCTTACGCTCGCCCGCTCTGCTGGCTCCCCGTCGAAGACACACAGCGCGAACGAGGGCGAGTCGCCCCGCACGTCCCCGCTTTGCACGTCGACGCCGAAGACGAGAGCGTCGAGCGCCTCGGTCCGGGTGCTCACAAACCCGAGTACGGTAGCGAGCCAAATAAGTCCGTTCCGGGCCGGGCCCACGGGCGAAAGTCTCACCAGAGATGTGAGCTCGGCTCGGACTCGCACTGCCGGGCCTCGGGAAAAAGAGGTGGATTCATTGCCGGGGGCCGCAAAGTTTGCCAACACTGGTGCAAGTGATCCGGCACGCGACCGGTCGGTCGACAGCCAAATCGCCCTGTAGAGCGCGTGTCCCACCGACTGGACGAAAAATCGGACCGAACCACGGAGCCGGCCTGCCACCATCGATACGCATATGTCACGAGAATGGAACATAGTCGTCTGTGTCAAACAGGTACCCGACGCCGACGACGTCTCGATCGATCCCGACACCGGAACGCTGAATCGCTCCGACGCCGAGGCCGTCCTCAACAAACCCGACTACAACGCGGTTGAGGCGGCGCTGGGACTGAAAGAGGTGGTCGGCGGAACGGTGACCGCCGTCACGATGGGGCCTCCCTTCGCCACGGCCGTCCTCGAAACCGCAGTTGGGGTGGGGGCCGACGACGGGGTCCTCCTGACCGACCGTGCGTTCGGCGGCAGTGACACCTGGCCGACGAGCCTGGCGCTTGCCTCCATCGCCGAGGAACGCGACGCCGACGTCGTGATCTGCGGCGAGGAGAGTACGGACTCCTCGACGGGACAGGTCCCGCCGGGGATCGCCGCCCACAACGACTGGTCACAACTCACCTACGTCGAGGAACTCGAGCCGCGCCCCGAGGACGACGAACTGGTCGCAACGCGGGACATCGAGGGCGGGCACGAGAAAGTGGCCGCGAGCCTGCCGGTCGTCGTGGCCGTCGGCTTCGGGATGAACGAGCCGCGAGTCGCCGGCCTTCACCGAAAGATCTTCTCCGAAACGGAATTCGAACCCGAGGAGTACTCGGCGGGCGACCCCGGAATGGAGGAGTCGGTGGGGCTTGCGGCCCCCCCGCCCTCCGTCGGGGGGATGGACACCGCCGAGCCGGTCGAGCGGAAACGACAAATGGTCGACTCGGTCGACGAACTCGTCGAAAAACTCCAGGACGAGGAGGCGATCTAGATGCCAGGAGAAGTTGACACCACGGAGTACGCGGACGTCTGGGTCTTCATCGAACAGCACGACGGCGAAGTCGCGAAGGTCTCGTGGGAACTCCTCGAAAAAGGCCGCGATCTAGCGGACGAGAAGGACGAGCGCCTCGTGGCGCTGGTCATGGGTAGGGAGGTCTCCCACCTCGCCGAGGAGGCCATCCAGCGGGGTGCCGACGAGGTGCTCGTGGTCGAGGACCCGATCTTCGAGCCCTACCTTCCCGGCCCGTACGGCGAGCAGTTCCGAGTCCTCGTCGAGGAACGCAAGCCGGACGTCGCGCTCATCGGCGGCAGTCACACCGGGCGGGACTTCGCCGGTCGGGTGGCCGTCCCAACCTACGCTGGCCTGACCGCCGACTGTACGGAACTCGAAATCGAGGTCGACACCGGACTCCTCCTGGCCAAACGGCCCACATTCGGCGGGGACGCCATGGCGACGATCAAGTGCGTGGACCACCGCCCGCAGATGGCGACGGTCCGACCCGGCGTCTTCGACGCGGCCAAGCCGGACCCTGACCGCGAGGGAACGATCACCGAGATCGAGGCCTCGGTGGACGAGTCGAATGTCCATTCTCGGGTCATCGAGCGGGTCGTCGGCGACATCACCGACATCACCGATGCGGAGATTATCGTCGCCGGCGGCTTTGGCACCGAGGGGAACTTCGGGCCCATCGAGGAACTGGCCGAGGTCCTCGGTGGTGAGGTCGCCGCGACCCGCGAGGCCGTCGAGGAAGGGTGGATCGAGGCGGCCAGGCAGGTCGGCCAGACCGGGAAGACCGTGAAGCCGGAACTCTACGTCGCGTGTGGGATCAGCGGTGCGATCCAGCACTTAGAAGGCATGAAGGACTCCGAGACCATCGTGGCGATCAACGACGACCCGAACGCCCCGATCTTCGACGACGCCGATTACGGCATCGTCGGCGATCTCTTCGAGGTCATCCCGGCCCTGACGAATGCCATTCGGGCCACACAGGGGGGATCGGCATGACGGAGACCCCGAACTACGACGATCACTTCGACGCCATCGTCGTCGGTGCCGGGCTGGCCGGCAGCGCGGCCGCACTCACGATGGCCCAGGAAGACCTCGAGGTGCTCATCATCGAGCGTGGCAACTACCCCGGCGCGAAAAACGTCTTCGGCGGAACGATGTTCACCCCCCGAATCCGCGACCTCACCGGCGAGGACTTCGAGGACGCTCCCCTGGAACGCCATCTCGGCGAAAAGCGCTTTGGCCTGCTCACCCCCGAGGACGAAACCGCCCTGTCGGTCAAGCCGGGAGCGTGGCAGGAATCGCCGCACAACGACACATTCACCGTCCTCCGTGGTGCCTTCGACGAGTGGTTCGCCGAGCAAGCCGTCGAGGCGGGGGCCACGCTGGTGACCCGGACGACAGTCATTGACCTGCTCCGCACCGGGGATGACGGCCCGATCGTCGGCGTCGAGACGGATCGACCGGACGGAACGATTCGCGCCCCGATCGTCGTCCTCGCCGAAGGGGGCAACTCGCTCGTCTCCGAGGCCGCTGGGCTGAAGGAACCCGACCCGGCCAACGAGGTCGCAATCGGGGTCAAAGAAGTTCGGAAATACGGCCGGGAGATTATCGAGGAGCGGTTCAGGCTGGGCGAAGACGACGGTGCCGCGTACCACTACTTCGGCGAGGGGGCCTGTGGGGACGCCGTCGGCGGTGGGTTCATCTATACGAACAAGCGGACCCTCGCCATCGGGGTCGCCTACAGCATCTCGGATGCAATCGAGGATCCCCGCAAGCCGGACGAACTGCTCTCGGACTTCAAAGAACACCCCGCCGTCGCGCCGCTCGTGAAAGGTGGCCGACTGGTCGAGTACTCGGCCAAGGCCATCCCCGAGGGCGGGGCTTCAGCGGTCCCGGATCTCGCCCACGACGGGGCGGTCATCGTCGGCGACGCTGCCAGCCTGGTCCTCAACAATGGTATCCACCTCGAGGGCACGAACATGGCCGTCGAGAGCGGGTACTGGGCCGGCAAGGCGGTCGCCGAGGCCGTTGCAGACGGTCGCAGCGACGCCGAGGCCCTGCAGGCCTACCCGGAGAATCTCGAGGATTCCTTCGTCCTCGAGAACCTGAACAATTACGACTGGTTCGGCGACTTCGCGGCGGAGGAGAAGCAGTTCCTCTTCACCGAGCTGCCGCGGGCCCTGACCGAAGCCGAACTCGAGTTCTTCAAACAGGATTACGAGCCGAAAGAAACACACGCCAAACGGGCCAAGAACATGGTAATCCGGGCCGTCGGCGGCTGGACTGGCGCGGCTAAGCGGGCCTGGAAATATCGGAAACTCCTCTCATGAGCGCACACCCCAAAACACCCGAGGTCGAACGGCCGAGCATCGAGGACCGCCTCTATGCGAACAAGTACAGCGACCACGAGGACTCCCACCTCGGCGTCTTCGAGGAGGACACCTGCCTGGACTGTGAGACCTACGACTGCGTCTCGGTCTGTCCGGCAAACGTCTGGCGCAACGAAGGCGAGAAGGACGACGTCCCGCTCATCGCCTACGAAAACTGCCTCGAATGTGGGAGCTGTCGGTGGGCTTGCCCATACGACAACGTCATCTGGGAGAACCCGCCCAACGGGTCGGGCATGACCTACAAGTACGGCTGAGGCGACCACCGGTTCCGGCCGACTTTTCGCCTTCGAGAGCGGGATCCATCGTCGAATAATCGAGAGCGGAGCGCCTATTCGTCCGGATACGGGATTTCAACGGTCTGGCCGTCCTGGGCCAAAATGACCTCGCCGTCGAAGGCATCTCTCGCTTCCTGGAGGAGCACGCCGGTATCACCGGCGTACCTCGGTGAGATGTGAGTCAGCGCCAATCGTTTCACACCTGCCGTTCGGCCAACGCGACCGGCTTCCCGGGCGGTCGAGTGACCGGTCTCGCGGGCCCTGTCGCTCTCCGAGTCGGCGAAGGTGGCGTCGTGAATGAGCAGGTCGGCCTCCAAAGCGGCAGTCTCGACCGCCCCGATGGGGCGCGTGTCGCCAGTGTAGACGGGCGTTCGTCCAGGTCTTGGCGGACCGACGACCGCCTCGGGCTGAACCACGGTCCCGTCTTCCAGTTCTACCGGCTCGCCCTCGTGGAGTCGCGAGAATTTCGGGCCGGCTGGCACGCCCAGTTCCATGGCCCGCTCCCGATCGAACCGACCTTTCCGCTCGGATTCGACGAGGGCGTATCCCACCGCATGCGTGCGATGTTCGGCCTCGATGGCACGGATTTCGTATTCCTCGCGCTCCCGCACCACCGAGCCGGCGTCGACTTCCTCGACCGAGACCGGGTAATCGGGTTCGTCGGTGATCGCGTGGATCAGGGAGACAACCTGGCTGCGGGTTCCCCGCGGGGTGTAGATGACGAGCGGGTCGGTTCGTTCGTTGAACTCCCAGGTCTGAATGAGTCCCGGAAGGCCGAGGACGTGGTCGCCGTGGACGTGTGTCAGGAAGACAGCGTCGACGTCGAACCCGGTGCCAAAGTGCATCATCTGGCGCTGGGTTCCCTCGCCCACGTCGAAGAGAAAGGCCTCGCCGGCCCGCCGGCAGAAGATCGAACTGGGATTGCGGGTCGTCGTCGGGATCGCCCCGCTTGTCCCCAGAAACGTCACGCGAAGGGTCATACCCCCGTTTCGACCGGTTCCGGTAAACCCGCTTCGGACCGGAGCCGCCGAGACCGACCGATTCTTATCCGGCCGACGGGTAGCCACTGGCGATGGAGCGGCCCCTCTGGATCGACCGGCACGCCCCCGCCCTCTCGGACCTCCCACAGGAATCGGTGCGCGATCGGCTCGAGGATGCGGTCGACGATCCGGTCAATCTTATCCTGCACGGTCCACCCGGTGTAGGGAAGACTGCCGCCGTGCGCGCACTCGCGGAAGCGGCCCACGACGACCCGGAGGGCGACCTGATCGAAATCAACGTCGCTGACTTCTTCTCCATGACCAAAAAGGAGTTGAGCGAGGACCCCCGCTTCGAGCGGTTTATCACCCCGAAACGGAAGCGCACCTCCTCGAAGGCCGACCTGATCAACTACGTGCTCACCGAAAGCGCGAGCCACCCGCCGGTCTCGGGATCGTACAACACGATCCTCCTCGACAACGCCGAAGCGATCAGAGAGGACTTCCAGCAGGCCCTTCGCCGCGTGATGGAGCAGTACTACGAGGCGACCCAGTTCGTCATCACCACCCGCCAGCCGAGCAAACTCATCGCCCCGATCCGATCCCGGTGTGTCCCGATGCCGATGCGAACACCCACCAGGGAGGAAACGGTTGCCGTCCTCGAGTCGATCGCGAACGCCGAGGGGGTCGAGTACGACGAGGAAGGGCTCTCGTACCTCGCCTCTTATGCCGAGGGCGACCTCCGGGAAGCGATCCTGGCCGCCCAGACAGCCGCGGAATCCAACGACGAACTGACGGGGACGGACGTGTTGGAACCGCTCAAAGACGTGGGCCTCGACGACCGCATCGAGGAAATGTTGAGTGCTGCTGAAGAGGGGGAGTTCCAGGACGCCCGCTCGATTCTCGACGACCTCCTCGTGGACGAGGGCCGGTCCGGCGAGGAACTCCTCGAGGAGATCATGGACGCCGCCCGGACCCGCTACAGCGGCGAGCGCCTCGCCACACTCCACGAGGTCGCGGGCCGGGTCGAGTTCGACCTGACCCAGGGAACCAGCGCCCGGATCCACCTCGGACACCTTCTGTCCATGCTGGATCCCGAAGCGGAACTGGAAAAATCCGGACTGTGAACTCCCGAGAAAGCCAGTCACTCAGGAGCCAGGACGTGAACGTACCTGGTGAGCGAGCGGTGTACCCGTCGCTCGTGGCGTTCCCTGACAGTCCAGCCTGCCTCGCGGGCGAGACCGTCGTACTCCCTGTCGGCCACGACGACGGCTCGTGAGCCGACCCGCACAGCCTCAGCGAGCGTCCCGCGAACCAGGTCACGGAGTCCGTGGGAGGCGATTTTCGATTGCCGACCGTAGGGGGTATCGAAGACGACCGCATCCACGCTGTCGTCCGGGAACGGGAGCGCCGTTCCATCCCCACGTGCGACCTGCGGGGACTCGCCCAGGGTCGCCCGAAGGTTCTTCCGGGTTCCCCGGACCATCTTCTCCTGGGCGTCGACCCCGATCGGCCGCCCGCCGAGCAGGCCAGCCTCGATGAGCAGGCCACCTGTCCCACACATCGGGTCGAGCACGAGATCGCCCGAATCGACCCGGGCCAGATTCCCGACCGCGCGAGCCAGAAGTGGGTCCATGCTCCCGGGCTGGAAAAACGGACGGTCGGTCGGCGCCCGGTCGCCGTAATCGCGAGTCGAGGTGACGATCTCCCATCCGAGAACCGCCAGGTCGTCGGCAAACAGGGCCACCAGGGTATGGTCCGGAGTCGATAGGTCGACCTCGAATCCCCTGTCGACGAGTACCCCGCCGAGCCGACGCTCTACGGCCTGTGTATCGATTCCGGCCGTCCCCCGAACGTCCCGGGCCCGGACGGCGACCGAACCCGACCGGTCCAGGTGGGTCTCTTCGAGCAGGCCTGCTGCGGCCTCAATGTCTCCCTTCACCTGTCCCACGAGTTCGCTGACTCGATGGGTATAAGCCAGTCCCGTCGCCCGGTCGAGGTCGACGGCCGCGGCCGTTCCAAGCCCCGTCGCGAGGATCGACAGTTCCGTCGCTGTTGCCCGTGCCTCGGCCGCCGCGAACGTATCAGCCTCCCCCGCGAACTCCAGGACGTACACGCCGGAGAGAAATGGGGCCACGTCCCTGAGCGTGTCGGTCCGGCGGGAAAAATACCGTCGGAGACGCGATCCACCCCGGGCGGGAAAGACGACGGCCCGCCGACCAGTCAGCCAGTGTGAACAAGTCTGGGACTGCAAATATTTATAAGCCTTAAATACAAGCTTTAAAACGCATATGACTGATCCCAAGGAAACCATCAACATCGAGAACGTGGTCGCCTCGACCGGGATCGGGCAGGAGCTCGATCTCCAGTCGGTCGCCATGGATCTCGAAGGGGCAGATTACGACCCCGAACAGTTCCCCGGCCTAGTCTACCGGACCCAGGAACCCAAGTCCGCCGCGCTCATCTTCCGGTCGGGGAAGATCGTCTGTACGGGAGCGAAAAGCACCGACGACGTCCACGAAAGTCTCCACATCGTCTTCGATAAGCTTCGTGATCTCTCCATTGAGGTCGAAGACGACCCCGAGATCGTCGTCCAGAACATCGTGACCAGTGCCGACCTCGGTCGGCAACTCAACCTCAACGCGATCGCCATCGGCCTCGGACTGGAGAACATCGAGTACGAGCCCGAGCAGTTCCCCGGCCTGGTCTACCGCCTCGACGAGCCGGAAGTCGTCGCGCTCCTCTTCGGGAGCGGCAAGCTGGTTATCACGGGTGGCAAGCGACCCGTAGACGCCGAACACGCCGTCGACAAGATCGTCTCCCGGCTCGAAGAACTCGGCCTCCTCGAATAGCGACTCGCTCGCCCCTTCCCAAAAGTTACTCGACCAACCGTTCGATCTCGGTCACGAGGATATCGGTCGCGCCCTCCGCCTTCAACCGAGTGACCGTCCGGAATACCTCGTCTTCTTTGATTACCGCGTGGACTGCGACCTGGTCGGTTCCCGCGATGTCCATCACCGTCGGGCCGCCCATGCCGGGAATGACTTCCTTGATCGCGTCGAGATTCGATTTCGGCGCGTTGAGCATGATATACCGGCGCCCTTCCGCCGAGAGGACGGACTCGAGCGCCCGGTCGATCTCGGAGGTTTTCCGATCGTTTTTCACGTCCTCGTGGGTGAAGAGGTGGGCCGAACTCTCGAGCACCTCGTCGATGACCGCGAGGCGATTGACCGCGAGGGTCGTTCCCGTACTCGTGATGTCCACGATCGCATCGGCCATCTCGACGTGTGGAGTGAGTTCCGTGGCTCCCGTGACTTCGACGATTTCGGCGTCGACCCCGGCCTCATCGAAGTGCGTTTCCGTGATGTGGGGGAACTCAGTTGCCACCGTCTTGCCGTGCAAATCCTGGATATCGGTGATGTCACCGTCCTCGGGTGCGGCGACCACAATTCGACACTGGCCGAATTGCAGATCGAGCAGCGGCTCGACTTCCGGACAGTCGGCTTCCTGGGCCTGATCGAACCCGGTGATTCCCAGATCGGCCGCGCCATCGGCGATATACTCGGGGATGTCCGCGGCCCGGGCGAAGAGAATCGTAATATCGGGGTCGACCGTGTCGGCGTAGAGCTGTCGGTCCTCGCCGTCGACGACGTGGATGCCCGCCCGATCGAGAAGATCGACTGACGGGTCGTGGAGGCGACCCTTGTTCGGTATCGCGATACGCATTGCCGGCGAGTAGGGAGGGGGCGCGTATTTGCGTTTCCATCGCGATCCGGCAAGCGGAGTCAATCACGGGGCGAGAAACCGAGATTTCCCGGGATCGACAAGCGGCAGATTCAGGGCTACCCCAGACAAACCGGCTGCCATGTCGACCATCGCACTCACCGGGGGGAACGTGCTCCACCCCGACGGGTCGGTCTCGCGGGCCGACGTCCTCGTGGATCAGGACACCGGCGAGATACGGGCCGTCGGTCAGGACCTCGCCGGCGGTCGGACCCTCTCGGCGACGGGTGGGCTCGTCATGCCCGGTCTGGTAAACGCCCACACCCACGCGGCGATGACGCTCCTTCGGGGTTACACAGACGATAAAGCACTCGACGCCTGGCTCAGGGAGGACATCTGGCCGGCCGAGGCCGCACTCGAACCGGCGGACGTTCGGGTGGGGACCGAACTCGCGCTTCTCGAAATGATCCGATCGGGAACGACCGCCTTCGCGGACATGTACTTCCACATGGACGAGGTGGTCACGGCCGTCGAGCGGGCCGGGCTCCGCGCCCGACTTTCCCATGGAATCGTGACTGTCGGCAAGGACGAGAAAGGGGCCGAAGCGGACGTGCAGGAGGGGATCGACTTCGCCCGCCGGACGACCGAACGAGACGGCAAACGAATCCGAGCAGCGCTTTCGCCCCATTCGCTTACGACCGTCTCCGAAGACTTGCTCCGAGAGACGATCACGGCCGCACGAGAACTCGAAGTCCCGCTTCACATCCACGCGAACGAGACCACCGACGAGGTCGCACCCATCGTCGAGGAACACGGAATGCGGCCCCTCGAATACGCCGTCGAGCGCGGGCTCCTCGAGTCTCAGGACTTCCTCGCCCACGGCGTTCACCTCGACGATACCGAGGTGAATTTACTGGCCGAGCGGGCGCCCAGCGTCGTCCACTGCCCGGCGTCCAACATGAAGTTGGCCTCCGGAATGGCACCGGTCGAGCGGTTGCTGGATCGCGGCGTGCCGCTGGCGCTCGGAACGGACGGGGCCGCCTCGAACAACGACCTCGACGTGTTCGGTGGGATGCGGGACGCGGCGCTCCTCGGGAAGCTGGGGGGCGATGACGCCAGTGCGGTC